>CAIVTL010000177.1 GCA_903908785.1 Caldifarciminota bacterium
AGGTCAAGTTCATCTGGCCGGACGACGCGACGAGGGCACTGTTTCTCGCGGGCACGGCCCGAACCAACGACGTGTCACTGGTCGCGTCGGTGGCGCACGAAGGATTCACGATGCTTCTGACCGGCGACCTCGACGACCCGGACCTGCTTGCCAGTGAGAGTCTGCACGCAGACCTGCTGAAGTCGCCGCATCATGGCAGCCTCAAGGGTAACCCTGAGGTTCTGTTCCAGCGAGTGCAGCCGCACTATGTCGTGGTCATGGGTCGGTATCCCACGCCGGCGCGACTGGAACCGAGGTTCGAGGGGACGGGGGTCTGTTATGTCAACACGCGAGTCGACGGGGCGGTTGCCCTCCGCTTCAGGTCGGGCCGGCCGTCACTTCAGCGTTTCTTCCCGCGGCTCAGCGTGCCCGGGGAGAAGCGCAGACCGACCGATGCCCGTTCGGAATCACCCAGCAGCCCGTAGGACAGATACACGACGTCCAGCCCCAGGAACAGGTTTCTGGCTAACTCGTAGTCGTACCCGATGCCGAACGAGAATCCCGACCACGTGCCGAGGTGCGAGCCGGACTGATACCCGCCGCGCACCGAGAAACCCTGGCCGGGTGATGCAGTTCCCGCGCTGCCGTGAAGCCGGACGTACAGTTCGGCGCCGACCGAGAGCGCCGGCGTGAAATCCGGGTACACTGAAAGGTCGGAGGTCAGGATGACGTGGTTTTCGGCGAACGGGATGTTCACGGCCACTCCGGTGCGGAGATTGACCGGCGGGTATTCCCAGTCAGCGATGAACCGGCGTGGCGGCCCGAAGTGCAACAGGCTGGCACCGACCGTGAAGTAGCGAACCGGCCGATAGATGACTCCGCCGTCAAACGAAAGTGCACAGGCATGGAAAGAGTCAATCCGGCTGGCTACGTATTTCGCCCCGAGCCCGATTCCGAAGCCGGGCAGAGGCTGCCAGGCGAGGCCGGGGCCGATGACGAGGTCCGACAGGCCGAACGTCCCGATCTCCTGTCCCAGTTCGTCACGCCTGACGTCGGATGTGTTCAGGTATCCTCCGGCGCACCCGGCTGCGAGCCCGTGACCGAGCGGGGCGACGAGGCCGGCTGACGTGTATGAAACCGACTGCAACAGCTTCATCATCGTCACGTCGGCACGGAAGCCGGGGCCGAGGGCCAGCCCGGCCGGATTCCAGAGCAGAGCATTGGCGTCGTCGGCAACCGCGGTGTAGGCGCCGCCCATCCCGACCGGACGCGCGCCGACGCCGATTCTCATAAACGTGAAGCCGGTCGGCTGAGTCCCGAGGAACCCGATTGCGGTGCCGGCCGCAAATACGACCAGCGCCAGTGTAGCGCGAAGCATTCCAGCGAGTATAGGCGCGGCCGCCCTGACGTCAAGCCCCCAATCCAGACATTGAGGCGCGGGCGGCAAGTGACGAAGCCCGAAGCTCGAAACCCGATTGAAGCTCGAATGGAGGAGAATGTCTAATTCGGAATTCGGACTTCGCCATTCAATCGTTATTCGTGCTTCGGACTTGGAGATTCTCAACCTGCGGTCTTGCTTGACAGCCGGGCTTTTACGGCAAGAGTTTAGCAATGGCTATGTCGCGGCCACGGGTAATTGCCGGCCTCGGGGCCGGCGTTGTCGTGCTTTCGTTCGCTTCAGTAATCATCAGGGTCACGCCCGCGCCCAGCATCGTCATCGCCGCCGGGCGCATGGCCGTCGCGACGCTCATTCTGACGCCGTTCTTCTGGGCACGATTCCCGGCCCGCCGGGCTGAACTCAGGGGCATAGCGGTATGGCCGTTGCTGCTTTCCGGCGTTCTGCTCGCCGCCCACTTTGCGCTCTGGATTGAGTCGCTCAACCGCACATCGGTCGCGAGCTCGGTCGTGCTTGTAGCCATGAACCCGATATTCGCCGCCGCCCTCTCGCCGCTGGTCCTGCGTGAGAGGATTTCGTGGCGGATTGGGCTTGCCGTGGTGCTGGGGATAATCGGGGCGGCAGTGATTGCCGGGCCGCAGCTCGGGTCGAGTGCCGTAACCGCGGGTAACCTGCTGGCCTTGGGCGGTGCCGCGTGCGCCGCCGGCTACCTGATGGCCGGGCGCCGGGTGCGCCCCAGGCTTTCGTTGCTTTCATATATATACGTTATCTACGGTATTGCCGCAGTGCTGCTGCTGGCCGTGATGCTTTTGACCGGCCAGTCGTTCACCGGCTACAAGTGGCAGGCCTACCTGTTCATCGGTTTGCTCGGGCTGGGGCCCCAGCTTATCGGTCACACCAGCTTCAACTGGGCGCTCCGGTATGTCCCGGCCCCGACGGTCGCCATGGCGGTGTTGGGAGAACCGGTTGGGACCACGATACTGGCGTGGCTGATTCTCCGGCAGGCGCCGACCCTGTTCGAGGCCATCGGCGGCGCAGTCATCTGCGCGGGAATCTACCTGGCGGCGGCGGACGTCATGCGCCTGCCCGAGCCCTCAAGCTGAGCGCGGGAAGGCTCCCGGGCCGTGTGGCGCGGCTAGTTCCGGCTGGGGCGCGTGACGTCGGTCAGGACTTCGGTCAGCCCGATGGCCAGACCACGGTCGAGCAGCGGCCGGACCAGCGCACGCATACGACGGATGTCGCCGCACTTGCCGAGCATCCGCAGTTCGTGGACACTGACCTCGCCCCGCAAGGCCGACACCCATCGGTCCTGCAATCCCTCGAGGTCCTGGAAGTGTACGAGACTGATGAACGGCTGGCCGATGAGTTCCTCTGGTTTGTACCCCATGGTGCGTTCGATAATCGGGCTTACTGCGGTGATTTGGCCGTGAACATCGAGGTCGAACTCGATGCTGTTGACTGGAGACCGTCTGTTTGTCATTCCATCCCCTTGTGTTTTGACAGACTTGGAAAACCCCACCTGATATTATACATGACAGCCTCTGCGGAATCAACGGCTGCGTACAGCCCCAATCCCGATATTCAACCACCAAGCCACCAAGAACACCAAGCAGAAAGAGGCCATATCCTGCCGTACGCTCTTTGTGTCTTTCATCACACCTTTGTGGTGAGCTCCCATGTCGGATTCAGCGTACAGGCTGGGCGGGTTTGACCAACGGCAGTGACGGCCTATACTGAGGTGATGGACAACTACCTTCAAGCCCGCAGGCGCATGGTCGAGGAGCACATCGCCGCGCGCGGCGTCCGGGACCCGCGGGTGCTCGCGGCGATGTGCGCGATACCCCGGCATCTCTTCGTGCCGGAGGGGCAGTGGCATCATGCGCACGAGGACCATCCGCTTCCCTTAGGCGAGGGCCAGACGATTTCCCAGCCCTACATTGTCGCGGCGATGACCGAAGCGCTGGAGGTGACACCGGAAAGCAAGGTGCTGGAAATCGGCACCGGCTCCGGCTACCAGACGGCAATCCTGGCCCACCTGGCGAAGATGGTCTACACGGTGGAGATTATCCAGAGCCTTTCAGTCCGGGCGCGGCTGGCGCTGCAGCGGCTGGACCTGCGCAACGTCCGGTTCCGCATCGGCGACGGGCATCTTGGCTGGCCCGAATTCGCTCCCTACGACCGGGTAGTCGTAACCGCTGCCGCCGAGACCATGCCCTTTCCGCTGGTCGAGCAGATGTCCGACGGCGGGAAGATGGTTGTGCCGGTCGGGCCCGTGGGCGCGCAGGTCCTGACCCTGGGCGTGAAGCATGGCACCAAGCTGGTCCAGCGGCATCTGATGGGCGTGGCGTTCGTGCCGTTCGTCCACAAAGACGAGGGACCAGGGAATAGGGGCTAGGGACCAGGGGCGGGAATATGTTGACTGCCTCCGGTTTTCACCTATGATTTCGCACAGGAAGGGGTCAGGGGTCAGGGGTCAGGGCTTGGACCCGACCCCCGATCCCCGATCCCCGACCTCCGTCTTTCGGGGCGTAGCGCAGCTGGTTAGCGCGCTTGGTTCGGGACCAAGAGGCCGCTGGTTCAAATCCAGTCGCCCCGACTCTTCTAAGGCAGCAGACGAAGTCAGAAGCCAGAAGCTGGAACTCAGACTGCAGAAATTCGGATACTGCACCGCTGGAGCACTTGAGTACTAGAGCACTCTCCTCGACGAACCTGACCCCGACAGTCCTGATAACCAAAGAGGCTATCGAGAAGCGGGTGCGGGAGTTGGCCGACCAGCTCTCGGCCGAGTACGCGGGTCGGGAGTTGCTGGTCCTGGGAATCCTCAAGGGCTCGTGGGTCTTCCTCGCGGACCTGGTCCGCATGATGAGCGTGCCGGTAATCATCGACTTCATGACCGTGTCGAGCTACGGCGCGAGTACCAAGACGTCGGGCATCGTCAAAGTCGTGCTGGACCTGAAGTGCTCGATTGAGAACCGCGACGTCCTGGTAGTGGAAGACATTCTTGATTCCGGCCTGACCCTTAGCTACATCATCGAGAACCTGAAGCTCAGAAGGCCAAGAAGCTTGAAAATCGTGGTGCTGATGGACAAGCCGGCCCGCCGGCGCGCCGCCATCAAAGCGGACTACGTTGGCTTCGAGGTGCCGGACAAGTTCGTCGTCGGGTACGGAGCCGACTACGCCGAGCGCTACCGCAACCTGCCGTACATCGGATACATTGAGGAGAGTGCAGCGAAGGATGAAGGGTGAAGGATGAAGCCGGCCCCCTCATTCCTACCTCCTACCTTCTACATTCTCTTGGAGGAAGGATGAAGCATGAAGGCTGAAGGCGGAAAGAAGAACCACAGGGGCAAAGTGGAAAGTGGAAAGTGGAAAGTGGAAAGTGGAAAATCCCAAGTCGGGACTTCGCCATTTCTACTTTCCCCTTTCTCCTTCAGGCTACCGGCGCTGCTGGCCGTGGCTCGGGGCGACGAGCCGGCGGATTTGATTCTGGCCAACGGCCAGGTGGTTAACGTCTTCACCGGCCAGGTTAGTCGCGCCAATGTTGCCGTCAAGGATGGCAGAATCGCCGGGGTCGGGCCGGAGTATCGCAAGGCGCTTGAGGTCTTCGACCTCGCCGGTCAGTACGTGCTGCCCGGTTTCATTGACGGCCACATCCACATCGAGAGTTCGCTGCTGTCGATGCACGAGTTCGCGCGGCTGGCCCTGATTCACGGGACGACCACGGTTGTCGCTGACCCGCACGAGATTGCCAATGTGCTGGGTATGGCCGGGGTGAAGTACATGCTGAAGGCCAGCGAAGGCATGCCGCTCGAGGTCCTCCTGATGTCGCCGTCCTGCGTGCCGGCCACGAATATGGAGACTTCGGGTGCCTGCCTGTCGGCAAAGGACACCGCCGCGTTGCTCAAGCTGCCCCGGGTCATCGGCCTGGCCGAGATGATGAACTACCCGGGCGTCGCTTTCGGCGACAAGGAAGTGCTGGCCAAGCTGCTGGCGGCAAAGGATGCCGGCAAGCCGATTGACGGCCACGCGCCGGGCGTAGTCGGCCAGCTCCTGCAGGCGTACGTGGCGGCCGGCGTCGGCACCGACCATGAATGCGTCGGGCCGCACGAGGCATTGGAAAAGCTGGCCGCAGGCATGAGGCTGATGGTGCGCGAAGGTTCGGCCGCGAAGAACATGACCGGGCTGTTGCCGATAGTCAACGACTTCAATATGCGCCGGTGCTGCTTCGTTACGGACGATAAGCACCCGGAGGAGCTGCTGCACCACGGGTACATGGACGCGATGCTGCGCAAGGCCGTCGCCCAGGGCATGAACCCGGCGGCCGCGGTCCAGATGGTGACACTCAACCCGGCCGAGGCATTCGGGCTCAAAGACAAAGGAGCGGTCGCGCCCGGGTACGCCGCCGACCTCGTGGTGGTGGGAGAGCTGCCGCGCTTCAACGTGAGGATGGTGCTCAAGAACGGACGCCCGGTCGCGCAGGACCGGAAGCTCTTGGTCAAGCTGCCGGACTTCAAGGACAAGAGCGTAACCGGCACGGTGAACATCGGCAGTCTGACCGTGAAGAGCTTCGCCATCAAGGCGCAGGGCGACCTCTGTCGGGTCATTCGGCTCGTACCTGACCAGATTATCACGGAGAAGCACGTGCTCACGCCGACGGTGCAGAAGGGGTTGGTCGTGGCTGACCCGGAGCGCGACATCCTGAAGCTGGCGGTCATCGAAAGGCATAAGGCCAGCGGGCGCATCGGTCTCGGCCTGGTCTCGGGCTTCGGTCTGAAGAAGGGCGCACTCGGCACGACCGTCGCGCACGACTCGCACAACATCATCATTGTCGGCACCAACGACGCGGACATGCTCAAGGTCGCAAAGGAACTGAAACGGATTGGCGGCGGCTACGTGGCAGTTGCCGGCGGCAAGGTGGCTGCGGCCTTGCCACTGCCCATCGCCGGTCTGATGTCCGACCGGCCCGCCGAGGAAGTCGCGGAGAGCCTGACGAAGCTGCTCGACAAAGCGCGCGTCTGGGGCTCGCGCCCGACCAATCCTTTCGTGACACTCTCGTTTCTGTCTCTGCCGGTCATTCCCGAATTGAAGCTGACGGACAAGGGCCTGGTTGACGTGGCCCAGTTCCAGATTGTCAGTCTCTTTGAGTAGCACGCGGGAGGCGGCGAAGAACCGCCAAGAGCGCCAAGAGGCAAGGAAGAAGCGTTACCCGCAATCGTCAATCGTCATTCGACACTAGTCAATAGAATAGGAGGCCCAATGGCCAATGAGTACAAGAACTTCATCAACGGCAAGTTCGTGCCTGCGAAGTCAGGCAAGACCTACGAGAACCGGAACCCGGCGGATACCGATGACCTGATTGGTCTGTTTCCTTCGTCCGACGCGTCCGACGTGGCCGACGCGGTAGCTGCGGCCAAGGCGGCCTATCCGAAGTGGAAGGCGACCCCCGCGCCCGCGCGCGGCGAAATCATGCGCCGGGCGACCGAGAAGCTGATTGCCCGCAAGGAAGAGTGCGCGAAGATAGAGACCCGCGAGATGGGCAAGGTGCTGAAAGAGACGCGCGGCGACGTGCAGGAGGCGATTGACACCGGCCTGTACGCGGCCGGGGAGAGCCGGAGGCTCTGGGGCACGGTTGTGCCGAGCGAGCTCGCGAACAAGATGGCCTTCGTGACGCGGCAGCCGATGGGCGTCTGGGGCATGATATGCCCGTGGAACTTCCCGATGGCGATACCTTCGTGGAAGCTCTTCCCGGCGCTCACCTGCGGCAACACCGCCGTCATCAAGCCCGCGACCCTGACCCCGGCCTCCACGCACGAGTTTGTCGCGGCCCTGGCCGAGGCGGGCGTGCCGGCGGGCGTCGTGAATATCGTCTACGGACCTGGCGCGGCAGTCGGCGAGGCGTTGCTACAGAGCCCGGACGTCAGCGGTGTGTCGTTCACCGGCTCGTCGGAAGTCGGCCGCCGGATTGCCGAGGTGTGCGGACGGAGCCTGAAGCGTTGCTCGCTCGAACTGGGCGGAAAGAACGCGGAGATAGTGCTCGACGACGCCGATTTGGATCTGGCGCTTGAAGGCGTGCTCTGGGGCGCGTTCGGCACCACCGGTCAGCGCTGCACCGCGACCTCGCGGCTGATTGTGCAGGCCGGGGTCTATGACAAGCTGGTCGGCATGCTGGTCGAGCGGGCGAACAAGCTCAAGGTCGGCAACGGGCTCGACGAGAGCAACGAGGTCGGGCCGTGCGTGAGTGAGGCCCAGCGCACGACGGTGCACGGCTACGTGGAAATCGGCAAGAACGAAGGCGCGAAGCTGCTCTGCGGCGGCGAACCGCTCAAGGGCGGCGCGTATGACAAGGGTTTCTTCTACAAGCCCACCGTGTTCGGCGACGTGACCCACTCGATGCGCATAGCGCGGGAAGAGATATTCGGGCCGGTGCTCTCGGTCATCAAGGTCAAGGACTTCGACGAGGCGGTGAAGGTGCTGAACGACACGCCCTATGGCCTGTCGTCGTCAATCTACACGCGCAATGTCAACCTTGCCATGAAGGCAATCGAAGTGCTGGAAGCGGGCATCACCTACGTCAACGCGCCCACCATCGGCGCCGAGTGCCATATGCCGTTCGGGGGAGTGAAGGATACGGGCAACGGCCACCGCGAAGGCGGCTGGACCGCATACGACATCTTCTCCGAGCCCAAGACAGTCTACATCGACTACTCCGGCGCGCTCCAAAAGGCGCAGATAGACAACGCCGAGTATTAGAGTCTGACGCAAGGCGCAACCGGGGCGGCACAGTCCGCCCCGGTTGCTTATCCGGCGCAGACGGCCAACGCGAACAGACAGGGAGGGGGGCGAGAGAAGGGAGACGGACTGCGGCTTGCGGCCTACGGTTCGCGGGCAGCGGACGCGGCCTTCCGCGTGAAGCGAAAACGGTTACCGTCCCCGATACTCCCGATACTCCATCGGCACGTTCGCCCGCTTCGCGTGCTCAACGCCTTTCGGCATCAGAGGGTTCATTGCCCGGTCTCGGCTTCACTACAAGAACGACCCGCTCTAGTGCTCAACGCCTTGCGGCATCAGAGGTAGTCGCATCAGTAGCGTTGCGCCTTCGGTCCGAGCTTGTCGTCGTGCTCAACGCCTTTCGGCATCAGAGGGTTCATCATGCTGTAAGTTGCGGGGCGGCTTGGGCGTTAGCCGCATGTGCTCAACGCCTTTCGGCATCAGAGGGTTCATCATCTCACGTAGAGCCGGGAAAGCGTACCCTTCACGACGTGCTCAACGCCTTTCGGCATCAGAGGGTTCATCATGCCGCCAGGTGAACCAGCCCCATACGCCGGGTCCGGGTGTGCTCAACGCCTTTCGGCATCAGAGGGTTCATCATCGGCATTCACCGGTGGTCCGCGGTCGTGTGAGTTGTGCTCAACGCCTTTCGGCATCAGAGGGTTCATCATTCGAAGAGGCGACACAGATTCAAGACGGCGGGCTGTGCTCAACGCCTTTCGGCATCAGAGGGTTCATCATGGCCGTAATGCGCCCGCCAGTATGGCAGGTCGCTCGTGCTCAACGCCTTTCGGCATCAGAGGGTTCATCATTTAATTCGCTTGACTTTCCGCTAGTCTTGCAGTATGTGCTCAACGCCTTTCGGCATCAGAGGGTTCATCATCGCCCGCCTGGCAAGGCGTCAACAGGCCGTGACTTACGTCGTGCCATTTCAGGCACCAGGTCTTCTCGGGTTGCGCAACAGGCATCCGCATCACCTCCTTTCGTATTCGACTCGCGCAAGTGCCGGTCGGTACAAGACATTGCTGTCTCGGATTCTGAGTCAAGCATCTCACGATACCGGTTCTCGTGCGAAGGCACGGCCTGGTCGTGACATAGGCGTTCGTCCGGGCCGGGCCGCCCGTCACAATCGTCGATGCTTGACCAGCGCTCAGATGACCACCCAGTCCGGTGGGTCTTCGGGCCATGCCCCACGAGAGTCGCGCTGGCGCAGGCGGTTCAGGCAGGCCAGGCAAAGCCCGGCGATGAGCAGACCGTCTTCGGGCTGCGTCACCTGCGACAACTGCCAGCGCAGGCGCTCGATGCTCCGCTCGGATAGTTGGCAGCGGAACACGCTGTATTGCAGCCGCGAGCCGTAGCCCTCCATTATCTTCGCCACTTTCCTGAGTCGTACGTCGTCCCGAATGTCGTAGGCAATCAAGTACCAGTCCTTGTGTCCGGTATCTTTCGGCTTAGCCTTGCCCTTGCTCATCGGAGTCTCGATTGGGCGAACAGGCCCGGCGTCCCGGTCCACTCCTTTTCGAGCAGCCGTGCCTCAAGTTCGATTGTCCTTGCATAGGATAGCGAGTACTTCGTCACCGGATGTCGCCAGCATTCCTTGAGTCGGCGTTCGTAGATACCGATGGCCTTCTTGCGGCCTTCGGCAGAGAGCCAGACCCGCTCTTTGGTCACGCTGAAGTCTCCCGTCACGTCCCACTGCTTGCGGTTGACCGAGCCGACGAGCGGCATGTCCCAGACCGGCACGCGGAAAAGTTCCATCAGGTCCAACACCAACGGGTGCGCGGCCGAGCGCGGGGTATGGAAGAACCCGAGTGCCGGTTCGAGTTGGACGGCGATGGCTGCCTGCATGACCGAACGATACAGCAGCGCGTAGCCGAACGAAAGGAGCGCATTGAACCGGTCGCGCGGAGGACGGCGGCTGCGGCCGGTCGGCTTCATCTCGACGGGAATGCCGTCGGACAGCAGGAAGGGCAGAGCCGAGAAGTATGCGCGCGCCGCCACGCCCTCGTGTCCGCGCACTGTGTCAACGCCTTCAGCGTGAGACATCCCCTTGAGCGCGGCGCGCATCTGGGCCAGGGCTTTGCCGACTGCTTCGGGTCGAGCCGAACCCCGGGTGCCACGGAGCACGTACTTCAACTGCCCTTCGGCACGCGCCATCGCCAGCTTGCGGGCGAGGCGCAGGCACGTGCCGGGGTCGGAGAGCGCCTGGAACTGGCGGATGCGGCGCTGGACCTTGCCGGAGTCGGTGGACATGCAACCGACGTAGTTGCCCGAGCCGCTAAGCCAGTGCACCGTGATGCCGTGCGAGGCGCAGAGGTGCAGCGCCTGCGTCGTGACTTGAGAGTTGCCGTGGATGACCAGCGTCTGCACATCTTCAATCGGGAACTTCTGGTCTTTCTCGCCCTCGCAGACTACCTTGAGTTGCTCGCCGGTGCGGCCGACCGTGCTGCCGTAAGTCGAGACATGGATTACGCGGCCGTCCGGATACTGAGGGAAGAGCAGGAGCGCCTCCCATTCGGGATTCCGTACGACCCGTTCTTCCTCGGGCAGGCAGACCGGGGCCAGCGAGCACTTTACGCACAGGCGCTCGTTGGCCGCTATCGGCGGGCGGTCGGTAGTCTCGCGCAGCTCCGCTGCCCGCCGGACGGCCAGATGCACGGACTTGCGGGCCTTGTCGTCCAGGGGTACGCGTACGGTCTCGTTGTCGGCGTGGTAACGAATGCGGCCCTCGACCACCGACTGCTTCAGGTATTCCTCAAGCAACATGCCGTAGGCGGATACCTGCAGGATGTCGGCAGGCCAGGCTTCGGCGGTCTTGTCCTCGGCCCGGCGCGCCCGGCCCTTCTTGTGCTCATAAGGAACCCAGTGACCCTCACGGTGCCGCACCGCGTCAACCTTGCCGGTAAGGCCGAGCCGCTCGCTGGCAAGCTCGAACGTCCGCTGCTCCTCGCCCTGCTCAAGCTCAACGTGCAGCGTGCGGCCCGCGAAGACCGCGGCATCCGCGACCTGGATGTCTTCGACCTCTTCGAGGTAGAACAGCCGTTCGCAGTATTCCAGCGTCCGCAGGGCAAAGACGCGAATCAGCGGCGAGTGCTCGTCAAGCATCGGGCGGGCGCATTGGCGTCCATGCCTCCTTCGGCGGCTCGGCCGGCAGTGGCGCACGGTCCAAGAGCCGGAACTGGCCCCAGCGGGTGCCGATGGAGCCGACGTGGTCGGGCCAGACCGGCAGGCTGAGGTCGCCTTGAGGGTCGTTCAGCACGAGGCTGCCTTCGGGCGGGTCGCTGTCACGCCACAGTCTGACCTCGTTGACCAGATGGGTGCTTTCGCCCAAGGATAGACCGCCGAAGCGCGACACGTCGCCGGGGCTGAGCATGGCTGCCGTCACGCGGTCGTACAGGCTCGACGGCGCTTGCTCTGTTTCGCCTCGGCGAAGCCAGACCGAGAGCCGCACGTCGCTCAGAAGTTCCTGGAAGTCCGGCCGCTTGTTTGAGCCTTGTCCCGGCCCGGACTCGGCTTCCTTCACGCGCCAGAGCGTGCGCAGCACGGTTGACCTTTCCGGGGCAGAGACCAGCGCGACCGCTATCTCCGCGCCCTGATGAGTGAGGCGGTTCGGCTCGCCCACGAGTGAGAGCAACATGCCGTGGACCGTTGCCGGCGGCGGAATCGGGTAGGTTTCCCAGAACTCGCGTGCCTGTGCCACACGGAACCCGGCAACCGGGACAGACACGAACAGCCGTAAGCTGTCCATGGCTGCCCTACTTCAGACCGAGGTCAGTCCTGATGCGTTTCTTCAGCAGTTCAGCCGCCGCCTTAACGCCCGGCTTCACGTAAGCACCATCTTCAATCAGGGCTTCGACTTCCGGGTGCTCGGCTATCGCGCCGCCGATGAAGAGTTCCGCGGGAAGGATGTCGCCGGACTCGACCGCGCGAAGCAAGGCAGGCCCGTCAGCTTACCCTCGGCGTCCTGCGCGTAGGCGTAGAGCATGCGGGGCGCGAAGTCGTCGGTCCAGCGGAAGATGACCGACTCGGGCGAGAAGTCGAACAGAAACCGGGCCTGGTTGCCGGCCACTTCGGACAGGCCGACTACGGCGTCCACAACTGCGAGCGCCCGCTCAGGCTTGTTGAGCGCCTCGGGCGTGAGTGCCAACCCATACTGGTAGCGGGTCGCGTGGATTTCGGTTCCGTACAGGCTGGTGCTGCCCTTCTCGCCGCTCTTGGCGTTGAAGGTGATGTCGCCGGAGAACGGCGTCAGCGAGACGGAGCGGGTGAGTTCAAGCGGGCCGCGACGTTTGTCGCAGGTGCCCTTGGTTCGCTTCCCCTTGCCCGCCTCGGCGTCGTTGGCTTCGGTCTTGCCGGCTTCGGCGAGCATGAAGCCCATCACGTCGTCGTCTATGAACGTGTCCTTGCCCTTCCCTTTGCCGGTCGGGTCAGTCCACGGCAGCCACTTGGGGTCCTGCCAGACGTGGTCGTTCTTCTGCTCGTCCCACTTGCGGTTGACCGGCAGGCCGGCGCGCTGCCAGTAGTAACGATACGCCCAGCGGATGGCCTCGGCGGACACGGTCGAGTGCACTTCTCCGTTCCAGAGCATCTTCTGGAGCGTGGTGATGTTGCCTTCGTTCTCACCCCGGTTGTTGGCGGCGGTCCCGAACGGCGTGACGATGATACCGAAGAGATGTTTGCTCATGCTTTCCTCCTTACTTGGTTTCTTCCTTGCCGCCCGGATATGACGCCAGCGCGAGCAGGGCAAGGTCTTTGGCGCGGCGCCAGTTCTTCTCGTCGAACAGCGGCAGCACCTGCTGCCACCACAAGCTTTCACTCTTGAGCAGGGACTTGTCGCCCTGGTGCAGCGCGCCACCTCTTGCCCAGAAATCGGTGATAGTCTCTCTCAACGTTTGCGCGTTCTTGCACCGGGCGACGCTCACGCGCACCTTCTCAAACTCGGAACCCCAATCCGCCCCGCCGGCCCGGCCGAACTTCTGGCCCATGTACCGGCGCAGGGCTTCCTGGCAGGCGAGGATGAACGTCCGGTCCGCGCCTTCGGGCATTATCTGTGTGTCGCTTACCATCTTTGTCAGTCCTCCTTTCTCATACTTGAACGTGTGTTCGCGGCGGTCTTTGTCGGCGACCAGGTCCGCGAAGCCAATGTACCACGGTTGCCCGGTCGCTGCGTTGCGGGCGACCATGTCGGGCACAAGCGGTACGTCCCAGAAGGGCGGCTTGTCCTCGCGCCGCACGAGCTTCGGGGACAGGACCGCGCGGCAGGCGGCGTACGTGCGCAGTCCCTCTGCCGAGCCGGGCCGCACCGTCATCAACTGAACGCGGGTCTTCTGCTGGGTTGACCACGGCACGACGCCGAACGACACAACTCGGCAGGAGGCCGAGCGTATGTCGGCAAGCATGCCGGCAGCATGGAGTTCGGCCAGCACGCGCATGCCGGCATCGGCTGAGCCGGCCGCGAAGAGCTGCTGGATGCCGTAGCGGACGAACAGCGCGCGGGCGCGGGCATAGGCGCTCAGGCTGGTGACTTCGGGTAGCACGATTGAGTATGCGGTCCGGATGCCCTGACCGCGCCTCCTGACCTCGAAGTAGACCGCGCCCACGACCGCGAACTGCAAGGCAAGCGCCCGGCCAAGCGGCTCCTCAAGCGCGGTTGTCTGGCCCAGCCCGATATGGCGAACCGCGCCGCCCGGGAAGTGCCAGCCCGCCAGCCGGACGAGCCCGTCTGGAGGGAAGTCGGCGTCTTGGTGAGCGTAGTGCTGCACACGCCGATACGTAACAACCAGCGGCGCGTCGTCTATCGTCACGGACAGGCTGCCTCCGGCCTCAATCGACTTGTCGGCCTTGCGCGTTCGGCCGTGCTGCAGGAACGACCCCAGTATCGCCGACTGCAGGACAACTGCCTGCTGCGGGTTGAGTGTCGGTTCCCCAAGAGCAGGGAACCAGAACAACCCCTTCTTGTCCAGCTTGAAGGACTCAGCGATGAGCCAGTCGAGGAACCCGGCAAGGTTGCCGTCCCAGATGAGCTTGACTGCATGGTCGCCAAGTTCCCATCCACAGCCGGTCGGGCGGCGGCGGATTGCTGCCTTGTCTCCGTCGAGCGCCTTGAGTGTCATCCACAGCCCGGCAAGGCCGACCTTGTGCATGACGGTCATGCCCGAGTCGAACAGGCTGATGGTCAACGGACTCTCAACGGTCATTTGCTTTTCTTTGCCCATTTGCCTCCCCATTGTTCGGAGTATTCGATGCGGCCGGCGGGCGCAACTAGAGCGGAGCCGACGTGGTCCCAATGCTCGACTTCTTTCGCGACCCGGCCAAGCGGCATCGGGATTGCGAGCCGCGTCACCTGTTTCGTGTCCGGTCTGCCTGAGCGGGTCCGGCATGCCGCCTTGTCCTCGGGCAGCAGCACCGACACTGATCCTTCGGCTTCACGTGCGGGCTGCTGATAGGCCAGCGGGCCGCTGTCGAGCCACGCTGAGTCCACTGGCTGAGGCGTAACGCCGCTATCCTCAGCGGCAAAGGACTCGGCCAGGTCTCGCTGAGAGACCGGCCGACCGGCAAGTCGCGCCAGCCATTTCTCGATGGTCGTGAAGTCAAACTCCCCTTCATCGTAGGGGAACCGATTGTCAGGGCGCAGAATCAGCGCGCGACACACCGGCTTCGGGTCGTCCGGCGACGAGCGCCGGTTGAGGCGGCCGAGGCGCTGGATGAGCGCGGGTATCGGCGCCATGTCGGTGACGAGCAGGTCGGCGGAGATGTCCAGGGACACTTCGCACACCTGCGTTGTTACGGCCAGCGCGGGCTCGTGGTTGTCGTCGTCAAACGCGGCCATCGCGGCCGCGTGCTTCTTCAGGCGGTCCACATAGCGGTAGCGGCTGTGATAGATGAGCGGATTGCGGCTGTCCGCAGTCTGCGCGAACCCGACCGCCCGGTCAATCGTGTTTGCCACCCATAGGACCTTGCCGCCTCGGGCGAGAGTCTGGTCCACCTGCGGCCACGGTGCTTCGGTCTGGACGCCGGCCAGTTCGTACCGCGGGAGTTCTTCGAGTCCGGCCGGGCCGTCTATCACCAGCAGTTCAGCGCCCGAGTCGGCCGCAGCCTGACGCAAGGCCTGCAGGCGCTGGTCCGGCAACGTGGCGGTCATCAACAGGACCGGCGTGCCTCGGAACGTATCCATGAACCTCAGAAGCTCGGCGAAGAGGCGGTCGCCGTACTGGTGCACTTCGTCGAAGACGAACGCGCCATTGGCGATGCCCGGAAACGAGAAGAGGGCGGAGCGATAGTTCTGGATGAGGCCGAGGACGTAGTCCACCGTGCAAAGCGTGATGGGCGTGTGCCACGTGGTCAGCGACTCGTAGCGTTTGGCGCGCTCCAGCACGTCGGCCGTGCGGTCTTCAAGCAGGAGTTCGATGTCGGCGGCGCTGCGGCCGTGTTTGAGCTGGGTGTACTCGACCATGTCTGCTGCCTCGATGTAGTCGCGGAATCCTTCGGTCGTGGTGCCGGTAGTCGGGTAGCAGACAAAGAGCTTCCGGCCGACTGCTTTCTTCTGTGCCCACATGTATGCGGCCAGCGTCTTGCCGCTGCCACAGCCGGCGCGGACGAACGTGATACGGCCGGGCGTGTCCCGCACCTGCTCCTGGAAGGGCCGTGTGGTATGCGCACCGAGGCGTTTGGATACGACCTCGGCGAGCATGTCCGCCGTGCAGGCTTCTGCCACGGCCGACTCAGTCCATCTCTCAGGGCTTTCCCCTGAGCGCGGCACGGCGGAACCGGCTACGTCGGCACTGATGAGCAGGGCTTTGACCAGCGCTACGAACCGCCTCTCCTTGGTCGTGGCCTGCGTAGTCCACCAGTCGTCATCGCGGAGCCAGTCCCTAAGTTCGGCCAGCGGCCGGGCCAAGAGGTCAATGCTGCACGGGGCCAGCGGCGGAGCAGGAGGAAGGTCGGCGAGTGCCTCTCCGTGTTGTAGGCAGGAGCGGAAGTCGGGGTGGCTAAGATGCAGTGCGGAAGTAGTTCCACCGGTTCGGACAGCAATGTCAGCGGCGTCCTTGAGCTTCAGGTGGTGTCCTAGGGCCGCGTAGAGAGCTGCGCTTCGGACGGTAGGCGAACAGCCGGCAAAGAGCCATTGGTACAGGTGTTCGTCGCGCAGTGGCAGCCACACGCTGACCCATTCGTGCCTGAGCGTCTGTGCCACACCGGCGTGCCGGACGGCCTGCTGGAACTGGTCGTTGGCTTTGCCGAGGTCGTGAAGGAGGGCCGCGCGCAGGAGAGCGGCCCGCAGCGGCTCGGTGTTGAACGTGTCATTGAGGCCCAGCGAGTCGAGTGCTTGTTGGCCGACCGTGTCCACAAGCGCTGCCGCCGTGGCAAGCACATTGCGCGTGTGACCCGGCAGCGTTTCAGAGTCGAGCGGTGCGTCGGGAGTGTCGCTGGACTTTGCCAGCAGGCGGACGAAGTCGGCCATCAGGCCTGCTGCGTTGGCACGAAGATGCCGCAGCCGAAGCGGCGACGGCCGCCAAGTCCAGTCTCTTGCAGGCGGATGGACTCGTCGGCAGCGAGGCCGGAGACTTCCATCGCGAAGCCCACCACTTCCTTGTCATGGATGCGGAGCGTGCGACGGATGAAGGGCGAGCGGTCGGCAGTCTGCTCCTCGCGGCCTTCGAGCGACTTGGCCCCGCTGCGACGGATGAGGCCGGGCGCTGCCTTGATGCTGAGCTTGGAGAGTTCCTCCTGCGCCTTGGCAAGGAAGGTCTCGGGTTCCATGTGGTGCTTGAAGGTGACGAGGCGGCTGCGGAGGGTCGCGGCCGGCTTGAGTGTGTAGGTAGTCGGCACCCCGACACGAAGCTTGTGGCCGTCCATGTCGAGTTCTTTGCCGGCAAGGGGCAGGAGTTCGCGGATATGGTCGGAGTCGAGTCGGAATGTCAGTCGGCTGGATGGGGTCAGATGTAGCAGGCGGTTCCCTGCGAGAAGGCCGTTGATTGGGTGTATGCCCAAGGCCTCTTGGGCCGGGTCATGAGTCCAAGGAACGTGGCGCGACACTGCGCCGTAGAGCGCATAGCCGTGGTCGGCAGGTATCTCCCTGCCAGTCAGTCGGAATCCAATGTCTACAGTCGGCATCAATTATCTCCCGGGAAGGACAACAATATGCCCCAAAAGCGTCTGATGTCAAGCCACGGGCTGTCCGGCTTCGCGCGGGTGCGGGTTTCGGAGGTCAAGAAACGGGAGCAAAACAGTGAAAGAAGTCGGGACACTTCTATGAAGAGCCCCTTGTCAAGTCTGTGAAAGAAGTCGGGACACTTCCCAATTTCCTGCGTATCAGGCGAGAATCCGGAGCCTGCGACCGGTCTGGGCGCGGCGGAGGCGATGGCGGGCGAAGAACAAGAGTGAGGATGGAGGAGTGAAGATGGAGGAAGGAGGACGGAAGAGTGAGGATGGAAGAGTGAGGATGGAAGATGAAGGAAACACAGACTTCGTTCCTCACTCCTCATTCCTCGCCGTCTCTCTTCGGGCGCGGGCCGGTTTGTCGGAGGCGACGAACTCATTCCGCTTGGCGCGCGAAGGTCGGTCAGCAACTACGTTCTGCGCCAGCAGGGGCGAAGCCAACTCGTGCCGGCGCTCGCGACGGTGGGTTGCGGGGGCCGCAGCCGCACGCCTGCCCGAAGGAGCATCTCTGGGAACCAACTTGAGCTCGACTCGTGCGTCGAACGCCAGCGCGATCTTGGCCAGGGTCTCGAGGGTCGGGTTGAACGTGGTGTTGAACACCTTCGTGATGTACGCACGCGAGCAGCCGAGCTTCGTCGCGAGGTCGGTCTTGGTCAGTCCGCGTTCGTCCATCAACCGGCTGAGTTCCTCGGCGAACTCCAGCTTCAGATACTCCGTCCAATAGACCGGGTCCTGCTCCAGCTTCTCGCCGAGCCTGCGGAACCACTCTGCCCGTTCGGTCAATCTAGAACTCCTTCGTCAATGCACATCTGATGCAGCCGTTTCACCTTGTCTATCTCGGTCCGATACGCCGCCTTGCCTGCGGGCTTCCTCGTCCCGTGCGTGCAGACGACCACGCGGGCGCCGTGAAAGAAGCCGAACAACCTCGTGCTGGATTCGTGTTCCTTCAATTCGAAGATGCTGCCTTCCAGTCGCCGGACGAGGTGCTGCTCGCGGCCGACCTGTCCATACTCAGCCAGTCGTTCCAGCATCCGGTAGACGCGTGCCTGCGAGCGCGTCTGCAGGTCGCAGATGCAGTCCCGGGCAGCACAGCGTTCGTTGACCGCCAGCGCGTACACGTCTCGTGCAGCCCCGCCGAACAGCAAATCCAACCTCAGCATAGATTAACCTTAAGGTTTACAAGGTCAAGTTCGGCTTTCGCGTGACGCGGAACACGGGAGGATGTTAGCTGGCGCGGGGCGAGAGTCAACGCGCGCGCGAGTTGACAATTGCCAGCCGTGCCATTCTAGATTGCAGATCTCAGGAATAGGTCGGGACATTCCCCAATCTCCTGCGTATGAGGCGAGAATCCGGAGCCTGTAGCCGGAATGGGCGCGGCGGAGGCGATGGCGACTGGAGAACAGGACTGAAGAGTGAGGACGGAGGATGGAGGATTCACGTCAGGACCTAAGGACGGAGGACGAGAAAAGGAGTGAAGATGGAGGAATGAAGATGGAGGAATCCGGAAAGAGAGTGGAGGAAGGAGGATGGAGGAGTGAAGATGGAGGAATGAAGACCCTGGAAGGAGGACACAAGAACGAAGAGAGAGGAACCGGAAGGGCGTCGGGCACGTTTGCCATCAGGGTTTGAGGATAGCGAGAGCATGTGAGGAGTCAAGCCAAAGGTCAGAAGGTAAAATGCAAAGGTCAAAACTGTAGTGAGAAACAGTAGACAACATACAGGGCGGGCGCGGCCAGGGGCCGCGAGTTTCCAGTTTCCGGTTGTGCGGGTGCAGGTCCGCTGACGGCGCAAGACGGAGAGACTCCTTCCCTTCTGGCGCGATGCGGACCGTTGGGATGCGGGGAGTGACGGGCAGCGAGGGATGCTCATCTTGTCGTTGCCCGAACGGCCTTTGGCAACACGAACGCCGATGCCGACGCCGAAAGCCGTCGCGTCGGCATTTGCATCGGTATTCTTGGCCTTCAATCCATTCGAATCCTGCATGCCCGAGAGCAAACATCAGTCATCCCGGCCGCACTCGAAAAGGAACTCGTTACTGCGACAGAACCTGCTGAAAGTGCAATACATACGCCGTGGAAGCCAATTGCCAGTAGAACGCTACCGGCCATTTGGATTGACTACCTCTCCTACTCCCTCAGGTACATTGGGCAGTACATGGCGCGGTAGATAGCCAGGTAGACGCAGCGGGCATATGCACGGATGTACCGCCAGACATACCCGACCTACGTCCTAGCCGCCTACCCCGGGGCGTACCCCCGGATGGCCCGGGGGTAGCCCCGGGGCTACGACCGGGGATACACCGTCAAGTACATGGGCAGGGCATTGGGCAGGGACTTGGGTAGCTATACCCGCGGCTAGTATCGCCCCTAGTAGCGGAGGTAGTCTTAGAAAACAGCCTGTCGCGCAGGGATGCCGATTTCGCGTTGTGCGGCGCGTGTTGCTTTGCTGACTGCTCGGCTGTCAGCGCTGATGCAAGGGCTGACGCGACTTCTGGTGGATTGGGCGTTTGGCGCCGCTGGTCTCGCGCTGATGAGCGAGGTTTTGACTCAGGCGATGCACGAAGCGATGGCCGAAGCTTTGACCTGAGCTTTCGATTGGGTTCTTGAACAGACCTTCGGCGATACTCTCCGGAGAGCTATCAGGAGAGCTGTTGCGGGTTACGAGTTTCCGAGCCCCGCGTGACTTTGTGTTTGCGTGGTAGTTTCTGGTTCGGCTTTGGCGCTCTTGGCGTTCCTGGCGGCCCCTCCTCGGTAGGGTTCAGGGATTGAGGGTGGGGGTTTGTGCGAAGCGGGAGCGGTGAGCGGATGGCGGACGGCGAGTGGCGAGAAGCGAGTGACGAGATGCAAGTCACGGACGGGCGACGAGGGTGGGGACGCGCGTCAGCGGAGGAGCGTGAGGCGGCGGGAGAGGCGGCGAGGGCCGGACGTGAGTATCGCCATGTAGGTGCCGGATGGAAGGAGATTGCCGTCGCTGTCTTCGCCGCGCCATTCGGACTGGTGCGGGCCCGGATCCTGTTGCTGCTCGACGAGCGTGCGCACGAGCCGGCCGGAGGAGTCGTAGATGCGGAGCGTCACCGAGGTACGGAGTGGAAGGAGGTAGCTGATTGAGACCCGCTCGGTAAACGGGTTGGGTTTTGGGGACAGTCCCCATGTGGGAACCGTCGCCACCGATTCTTCGACCGCGACGTGCGGGTCGACGTTGTCCGGGAAGCGCGGCTGCATTTCGGCCAGGGTCGCAACCACCAGCGCCTGGCCGGCGTTCAGTAACTGCGGCGGGGTTGAGTTGCAGAGCACTTCGGCGGCGGTCGCCACGAGCCAGTAGGCTTGGGCGCGGGAGTCACCGAGTTGCAGCCATGCTTCGAGATTGCCCGTGCTGTCAACCACGCCCGAGCCGTTGACGTAGCGGGCGAACTGCGGGTCGGCCACGGACCGGTTCCACATCACCCGTTCCAGCGTACCGGCGAAGCGGACGAGGTCAGTGTCGCTGAAGGCTATCCCGTCGGCATGCGCCTCCAGCGCGAACGAGAGGTCGAGGTCGGCATGCGAGATATCTTCCCAGTACGATTTGGGCTCCTGGTAGCGCCACGTGTACGCGTCCCGGTCCGGGTTGTAGAGCAAAGAGGACTTGAACATGCGGGCCATGGAGTCGGGCAGGGAAGACAAGGATGAAGGACGAAGAACGAAGAACGAAGGACTGACCCGGCCGAGGACGAGGAGTAGTTCGCCGAACACGAGCGATTGGTTGAAGGGGAGGTTCTGCCAGCCGCCGAAGGATGAGAGGTCTTCGCCCGTGCCCCGGGCCGCATTCCAGTTGGCGTACCATTTGGCGACCACGTTGGTTTCGATGAAGTCAACGTAGCGGACGGCCTTGGTGCCGTAGCGCTGGCGGAGCAGGGAATCGTGCAGGACCATTCGGCTGAAGCGCGCGAGCGGCAGGCAGGCCATGCCGTCGTGGACCATGTATTCCTGGTATTGATGCGCGGGGTCGTAGCGGTTGGTACCCCAGCCGAGGAAGCCGTCGCGATACCCGGGCCAGTAAGCCCCCGAGTCCGGTACGTCGCGGGCCACGGCGAGCATGGTGTCGGCGTGAACGCAGAAGCGGTCAAGCCAGAGCGGGTCGCCGGTCGCCGAGTACATGCGCAGGTAGCCCTGCAGCAGGTAGGATTCCCACCAGGCGAGATAGGCTGAATTGTCCGAGCCGAGGGCTCGGCCTTCGTTGGCCTGGTTCCAGAGCGTGAATTTTGTAGCCCACTCCGCGCCCTTTGCCGGCGCGGCGAGCGCAACGGCAAGCAGAGCGCAGAACGCAAGTCTGCGCGCGATACTCATAGCCTCCTAATAGGCAACCCGGCCGTGCTACGCGCCTAGCCCGGCGCGCGCGTCCGGCGAGGACGCTAGACGGCAGAGAGTTGCTGCGAACTCAAGTCGGTTAGATTGTCGTTTTCGAGGTAAGTCGGATAACGCGGACCCCGTGCGGGCACTCGTGCCGACACCTCAGCCTCGGGGGTAAGTGTACCAGAAAAAGGGGCCAGGGTCAAAGCCGGCGGGCGTATCCGAGGACCGACATGGAACCACAGATGGACACGGATGAACACAGAATCCTGAACCGGACAAGTCAGATCCACGTCCGCCGTTCTCGCTTCTGACATCTAGCCTCTGGCTTCTGACTTCGTCGGTCGAGATCCCTCCTCGGCGTCGGGGCGACATTTCGTGTCATCTGCGTCCATCTGCGTTCATCTGCGGTTACGTCGGGTTTGGTTGCGGCCTCCGAGGCCGTGCTGTACTACAAGCGTGCAGGATCGTCGTTTTCGCGACGATGTCATTCCGAGGAGCGG
>CAIVTL010000178.1 GCA_903908785.1 Caldifarciminota bacterium
CTTGCGCTCGCGTTCCTCGCGTTCTGCACGCTCCTGAGCTAGACGCTGCTCTCGCGCTTCGCGTTCTTGTCTCGCGACTTCAGCACTATGCTGCTTAACGGCACTGGCGAATGCGGCCGGAGTGACCACAAAACTGCGTGACACCGTGTCGGCCCCCTGCATCCTTACGGTCATCGTCAGGTCTTGTTGCAGGTCGCCGAGCGATTCTAGGTGTTCCTGCAAGATGAACGTCGCAGCCCCGTCAGTGTCGGGTCGCAATGCAGCGATATCGTGACCGCCCACAAATACGCGCATCGGGATGGCCTTCACGGTGTACTCCGTATCTGTACTGGCCGTGGTACGCCTCCAGTTGAAGAGGGATAGCACGCGTCCGACGGCGACTGTAGCGACCGCTGCGCCAGCAACCACCATGGTCGGACCCGCATACTGGGAGTATCCCCTCTCACGCATATCGCTCGAAAGCAGAAACGCCGCTGCGCCACAACCAAGCAGACTCAACTCACCAAGAAGTGTGGGCCTTCTCGTGACCAGCGTGATTTCTTGAAACGTCCTCTCAACGCTCGCAGAATGAAGGGACTTGAAGCTGGCCACGGGTGACGCCCTGGTTGGCTCTGACAGAACCTCGAACTGCGTTTCTTCGTGAATAGTACGTGAAGCAACCGGCGTTGATGCGTATCGAGACACGACATGTGTCGTACAACTGAAACCCACGACACCGAACGCGGCAATACAACTGGCGGCGAGTGCCCGTCTACGCATGTCACTCCCTTCGAGCCAATTCATAGACAGCCATTCCTGAGTTCTCCAGCGCCGCAAACAGGTGATTTCCTGCGATGGCGACACTCAGACAGGGACCGGCGACGCCAGCGGAAACGTTCCGGCCGGCAAAGCTAGCGTGGATGCTTAAGCTATCGCCCGGTAGTACCTCGCCATAGCCGTAGCAGAGAATGCTGTCCTGAGCAGCCACGCCACAGACATACCAGCCGTCGGTAATCGTGGAGGCGACCGTGGGTTCGGCCGGGTTCGAAATGTCGATTTCGAGCAGATCCCCGGCTGACATGAACAGGTGGCCTCCTGCGACAACGCCGTGGAAGTGCGGGCCGAGGATGTCGTAGATGCCCGACAGCCGTAGGACGCCAAGATGCACCGGTGCATGCGGGTCCGCAACTGCAAACGTAGACAAGCCAGTGTAGCCCATGGCGTAGATGTAGCCATTCTCTTTGACTACCTGCCACAGCGCGCCTTCCTGAGGATTCACCTCGGCAATTTTGTGTGGCGCGGAAGGGTCGGTGACATCTACGACATGCAACCTACCATTTGCGGTGCAGTAGGCATACTGCGAGTCGACGACCACACCCTGGACAATCGAAGCCCCCTGCGTAAGCCTCAGCTTGGACAGTAGTCTAGGGTTGGCGGGATCATGAATGTCCACAATCAACAATTCGCTGGCCCAGTCACCAAGGAATGCAAGGCCATCCTGAACACAAATAACCTGGATCTGCTCGCCGAGTGCCAGCCTGCCGACTTCGTACGGGGCTGACGGATTCGCAGCATTGACGACCACAAGTGCCCCCGCGTTCTCGGCTACGTAGACATAGCCCTCAGACACTTTCAGGTCGTAGGCGCAGCCCACACTCAGCGACGAAATCCGAGTCAGTATGTAGGACCCGACTATCGTGAAAACCTCGTCGCTTTGGTCACTACCTGAACCACCGGCATTACGGGCAACGACTTTGACCTTTGCCGCGGCGGTGGGGTCGTCCGGCACCCTCCAGTCGTAGCTGGTCCTTGGCCCGCTCACAGCGGCCATGAAGGTCCAAGTGTCATTGGACGTGCAGTACCATAAGGAATCGATAACATCGGCTCCACCTGCGTTGGACCACTCAACCAGATGCGACGTCCCGGCTTCCCACTCCTCACCGCCATTCGGCGTCGAGACCTTCACGATGGGAGGAGAGTCTACTTGTACTTGGAATAAGGTGAAGAAGTGGTCGCTCTGGTCGCCACTTGAACCACCGGCGTTGTGAGCAACGACTTTGACGCTTGCCGTAGTAGTGGGGTCATCCGGCACGGTCCAACTGTAGTTGGCAGCCGGTCCGTTCACAGCGGCAACGAGGACCCAAGAACTGTCGGCCTTGCTGCGCCAAATCGAATCGACAGCATCGGCACCGCCGGTGTTTACCCATTCAATCAGTTGTGCACTGCCGATCTTCCATTGCTCACCGCCATTCGGCACAGTCACGGTCACTTCTGGTGGCGAACCCGCGAACAGGGCCCGCACGTAGTCGCACCCTACGAGAACGCATGAACACGTCAAGCACAACGCCGAGACGACCGCACGTCTTCCAACACAACACGGCCAGTCCGGTTTCAGGGCATGAATCGTCGCCATAAGCTTCCTTCTTTGCTCTTGGGGACTTAGATGACACACTGCTTGTTTAGCTTCCGTCAAGGCCGGGCGGGCATCCAATTGCATCGAGTGGATATTAGTCCGGCGGCGGGCGGAAGTCAAGCGGAATATGCAGCTTCAAGCCGCAAGCCTCAAGCCTCAAGCTGTGCTGGGCGGATTCGGCGGCGGTTGGCGGTGGCTGAGAGATTCCTCCACTCCGCGGAGCCTGCCCTGAGCCTGTCGAACGGGCTCCGGTCGGAATGACATCATCATCGCGACATGGGCGGGCTTGGCGGGAGTTCTCCGTGTCGGCTGACGAGGCGCGTGGCGCGAGGTGTCCGGCCGCTGCTTTGTAGCCTAATCAGTCTACAAGCCGCCGGGCCGGTTTTCTTGGCTATCTGACAGCGGTTCAGAGAGTTAGGCGCAGGAGCCGTAACTCAACACCCCACATAGGGAGCAGCTTGGCAGGTTGCCGTCGAGTTGGCATTCGAACTGGCCCTGAAGGGAGTCTTGAGATGAGCTTTGGGTTCAGCTTTCGGAAGAGCTTTGCCCCGAGCTTTCGAGAGAACTTCGCCGCGAGCGATGTGGGAAGCGATGTCTTGAGCCGTGGCCAGAGCGATGTGTTAAGCGATGCGAGGAGCTTTGGTCTGAGTTCTGTGGCGAGCTTTCGGACAAGCTCTTCAGGGAGCTTCGTAACGAGCTTCCCGGCGAGCTTTGCAGCCCGCTTCCGCGGCTGCGATGACCGGTCGCGTTCGGCGCTGCGCTACCGGCCTTCGTGAGGGCTGGGCGCGGTTTCCTCCAGTGGCACGAAAGAGCCGGAGGAATTGTCGGGTTGCGAGTCGCGAGCGTCGAGCCCGGCGGAGTCGGGAGGCGTCGCTTCCAGGGGCTGGAAAGAGCTGAGAGAGTCCTTGGTCGTCGGGTGCAGTGTGTCGAGTGCTGAGGGGGTGAGGCCGGCTTTGAGGCCGACCAGGAAGTTGTGCGAGGCGAGGGAACCGGGTTCGATGTCGACAGCCTCGGTGCGCGGCTGGTGGAGCGAGTCGAGCGGGGTGATGGCGAAGTCGTATTCGCCGGCCTTGAGTTTGCGCAGGGTGAAGCTGCCTTCGGTCTCGCTCACTTTCAGCGAGTCGCGTTCCGGCCCGGAGTAGCTCACGCGCGCGGCCACCGGTTTGCGTGTATCCGCATCGTAGACCGCGCCCCAGAGCGAGCCGAACCCGGATTTGTGAGCGACAAGGTGGACCGTGTGTGTGACCCGGGATTCGACGAGGACCGCTTCAGTGGTCGGGTAATAGCGGTCGGCATTGGCAGTGATTGTCAGCAAGCCGGGCTCGACGCCTTCAACGACAAACGTGCCGTCGGATTCGGTGTAGGAGTTGCCCTGCTGAACTCCCTTGAGCACGAACTTGGCGACGACGGGCAGCCCGGTTTTGAACTCGCTGACCTTGATTCTGACCCGGCCGTAGATGCTGGACCGGAACGATGTGCGCAGGGCGAGGCGATGGGTGTAGCCGAGCGGGCCGTAGGGCACGAAGGCGTAGTCGAGCGAGAAGATGCTGAGGTTGAGGCCGAGTCCGGCGGTAATCCCGGAGAGGAGCGAGAGCGAGCGCCAGTCCTGGGGGCCGAGCCGGTATCCTGCCCGAACCGAGAGAATGCGATTGGCCAGGTATTCGCCGCCGACGTGGAGGTCAGGATGGTTGTCAACCGGCGCGTTGGCATCGAACAGGACGCGGAACCTCGGGTTCTCGTAGCTGACGCCGATTCGTACCGCCATCGGCAGCGGGATGTTTTCGGTGCCGTACCTCATGCCCCAGCCGAGGTTGCGGCCGGTCAGTCCGATGCCGACGTTGTGGAGCGGCCGGTACAGGACGCCGAGGTCGGCGCAGATGCCGGCGCCGGTCTGTTCAATCAGGTCGTCGTACAAGCCCTTGAATGCGACACCGCAGTTTACATTGCGCATCAGCGCAAGGCCGTAGCCGAGCGTGACGTACCCACTGGCCGCAGAGGTGATGATGCCGCGGCTGTTGGTGGGGTCCCAGATTTCGATGTCGCTGGTCGTGGAGTAGGCCGCAGCCACGCCCATGCAGCCCGGGCCAACCGGTGCGACCAACCCGATGTTCTCGTCGCGGATACCGGCGAACCACTCGTTGTGGGAAAGGCTGAGCTGGACCGAGTTGAGCCGGCCCAGGCCGGCCGGGTTCCAGAATATCGTCCCGACGTCGTCGCCGAGCCCGGTGAATGTCTCGCCCATGGCGCACGCACGCGGGCCGACCGGCACGTTGAGCAGCGGGAACGCGGTGGTCCCGACGTCGCCGAACCCGAAGATGCCTAGGAGAGTGAATATGAAGAGGTTAGTGAGCATTTCTTTCCTCCCTTCAGGAGACGGCGAAGGTGGTCGTATGAGAGGTCAAATGACCGGAGCAACTCAACCCGCAGTCGTCGATAACGAATTGGCGATTGACGATTGGCGATTTGGGATTTGGGATTTGTGATTTGTGATTTCCGTTCCACGGCTTTACCTCTTGATGACGGCTTTGTTGACCGTGCGCTGGGGCGGGCCGCCGGCCGGCAGCAGCTCAAGCAGGTAGAGATAGATGCCCGGTGCGAGGCGTTTGCCCGCGTCGTTGGTGCCGTCCCATTCGAGCGAGTAGATGCCGGTGGCGTACGGCTGGTTGTCAATGAGTCGCTTCAGCACTCCGCCGAGCCGGTTGTACACGATGAGGCTCACCCGGCCCGGGTTCGGAATCGACAGTACGAAGCGGGTGTGGTCGCGGAACGGGTTGGATGAGTTGTGGACCTCGAACCTGGGTACGGCGGTGATGCGCAGGAGCGCGCTGTCGGCAATCGTCGGTGCGCCGGAGAGCGAGGCAATGATGCACACCGTGGCTCGGAGCAGCGAGTCGACGTCGCCGACGAGTTCGGCCGAGCCCGGCGTGGTAACGCGGCAGGTGAGATA
>CAIVTL010000179.1 GCA_903908785.1 Caldifarciminota bacterium
AATCGCGCGCACCTCGGCCTTGAGCGTCCTCGTGCCGCCGACCCGCTCAAACTCACCTTCCTGCAGGAAGCGCAGGAGCTTCGCCTGCACGTGCAGGCTCATGTCGCCGATCTCGTCCAGCAGCACCGTGCCGTGGTCCGCCACCTCGAGCTTGCCCGGCTTCTGTGCCACCGCGCCCGTGAAGGCGCCCTTCTCATGCCCGAACAGCTCGCTCTCAATCAGGTCCTGCGGAATCGCGGCGCAGTTTATGCGCACGAACGGTCCCTGGGCGACATGGCTCTTCTCGTGAATCGCCCGCGCGGTCAACTCCTTGCCCGTTCCGCTCTCGCCGGTAATCAGCACGCTCGCCCGGGACGGCGCTACGCGGTCGATGACTTCGTACAACCACTGCATCGCGGCCGAGGAACCCACCATCCGATACCGGGCGAGCGTCTCGTGCCGCAGCGCCGCCACCTCGTGCCGCAGGAAGTCCTTCTCGATAGCGTTCTTCGCCGCGACCCGCGTCCGGTCGATATCCAGCGGCTTCTCGAGGAAATCGTCCGCTCCCAGCTTCACCGCCTCGACCGCCAGCTTCACCGTCGCCATGCCCGACATCATAATCACCGGCAGCAGCGAATCGGTCTGCTTCGCCTCCTCGAGAATCTTCAACCCGTCCGTGTCCGGCAACTGGTAGTCGAGCATCGCCAGGTTGAACTCATTGCCGTGCAGCAGGGTGAACGCCTCGGCGCCGTTCGCCGCGGCCAGCACCTCATACCCCTCGGCCTTGAGGACGAGAGTCAAGAGCGAACGGATCTCGCCGTCGTCATCGACAACGAGCACGGTCGGCTTCCCGGGTCGGTTCATCATGTACCTCTGTCTCCCGACGGCAACGGCGCCGGCCGTCGGTTTGCAGAACCGAATACTAACCGCCCACGCGACCGTGGTCAAGACCGGAACCTCGCCCCAGAACCGACCCAGGATAAACCACAGCACGACCCAGGAGACCACAAGTCAAAGTGCAAAGTGCAAATATCAAAATGCAAAATGCCCGGAGGAGGAATCCGGTGTGAAGGCAGAGGCGGCGGAGAAGAGCAACGTCGCCCCTGTCCTGACGCCACCAGGCTTCGGTCAGACGCCGGACGTGCCGACCGCCTCGGGGCATTTTGACCTCTGGTATTTGCACTTTGAACTGCACGTCCTGCGTGCGCTGTACTACAAGGCCACAGCATCATCGCTTTCGCGAAGATGTTCTCTCTTCTGCTCCTGTTTCGTGTATTTCGTGTCTTCGTGGCAGACTCCGCTTCGGAGCATTTTGCATTTTGCTATCTGCATCTTGCATTTTGACTTGCACGTCCTACGTGCGCTACGTGCTCTGTGGTTCCATGTCGGATTCGTGGGAACGGCGGGAACTTGCACACGGCAGGTGGGGTGGTATAATCCCAGTGCCGTGAAAGATGCCGGCGACGGTCCGCTGCCGATGGAAGCTAGTTCCTGCTGCGCGCCAAGCCTGACTGGAGCGCGAGCTAGCGGGCAGGTGCGTTCCCCTCGGGGCGACCGGGCTGGCGGCACGTTCGACAACGAGCCGGCGGCAACCGCGGCCACAGGCCCCGGGTTGCCGCTCCGGCAGATGGCTGACTACCTTGCCCGTACGACGCGGCAAAAGGAGAGATACTGATGGCGGGAGAACAAATACTGGTCCTGGAAGACGACCTGGCTGTGCTGAACCTGGTGTCAAAGCAACTAACCTCGGACGGGTACGTCGTGATGCCGCTTATAGAAGGGCGCACGGCGATCGAGACGTGCCACCTGAAGCAGCCTGATCTCGTCATCACTGACCTGAACATGCCGGGGATGGATGGGTTCGAGTTCATCCGCCAGTTGCGGCAGGAGCAGTTCAAGGCGCCGATTGTCGTCATCTCCGCGATGGGGCGTGCCAAGGGTGAGGAAGCGGTGAAGGCGGGAGCGAATACGTATCTCCTGAAGCCGGTGGACCAGAAGCTGCTGCTGTCGGTAGTTCGAAAGGAGATTGTCGCGGCCCGCACGCCCCCACCGAAGAAGCACATCCTGGTGTTCGAAGACGAGCCAGTGGCCCAGCGGCTTCTGCACGCAACGCTTGAGCCGGCGGGGTTTCGCGTGACCACGGCCGAGAACGGCCCGGCCGCGTTGGAGGTTTTGGAGAATGACCCGCCGGACCTGGTCGTGTGCGACATCGTCGTGCCCGGGATGAATGGCATTGAACTGGTTGCCGCGATGCGGAGGGAACACGACTACAAGGGGCCGATAGTAGTCGTGTCGGCCCACACGATGGAAAGGTACCGACAGGGCGCGCTCGACGCCGGGGCCAACGTTTTCATGGCCAAGCCGTACCGGCCGCCCGAACTGCTGGCCCGCGTGGAGGAGCTGCTCTCCGGGAAGAGCCCGCAGGCCTAGACGCTCCCGTGCTTGGCGGTTGACGGCCGGCGGACAACGATTCTGTCTGCCCGGTTCCTCGACCCGTCCGTTCCTCTTGCGTCGGATAATTCCGGCAATTTCGGAGTCGCAATAATGAACTGCTGGCCTCGCCCGCGCCCGCCCATTTAGCACGCAGGATGTGTTTGCCCCCGACCCCGCCCGGCCCGGACAGAGGTTGGACGTACGGGAAGCATCCCGAATCTCCCCTGAACTGCGAACCGCCGTCCCGTCAGCGAATCAGGACTACCTGAGCCGCGCCTCCAACTCGGCTACTCGCTTAGCCAGGTCCGCGCACTGTTCGTGCTCGGCCTTGAGCGCAGCAAACAGGTACCCGACCGCGTCGCCGGTCGCTACGCCATCGCGTGTCGGAGTCGCTATGAGTTCGGGGGCGTCTTCGGCAACCAGCCCGACGTGTTCTTCGCCTGTGCCCTCGGACTTGTACTGGAAGAAAACGACATTGGTCCCGACCAGTTCGCCTAGCAGCTCCTGACAATCGGCCCTCGTCAGGACACGGATGTTCCGCTTCAATGCGGCCGAGCTGGCCGAAACCCATTGCGAGCCCGTACAGTAGGCGCCACCGTTGACCTGGACCGGGTACTGAGGATTGGCGACGCCGACGCCGAGCCTTGTGCCCGAACCGTCGCCGTGGCAGAAGATAACCGCCGATGGGGTCGAAGTCGTGAAGTTGGTTCCGAATGCGAACGTGCTGTCCGCGGCGGCAGTAACCCGGACCCTGCGGCCGGCGGCCAATGAGTAGTCGCCCGCGGCTGTGTCGGCCCGCCCGCCGATGACCGCGGAACGCATGCCCGACGCCGAGTTGCTATCCCCTCCGGCAACCACAGCGTAGTCGCTCGCGTTGTTGAAGCAGCCGCCGGCGATGGCCGAGTTGCTCCCCTGTGCCGTGTTGAATCTACCCCCGGCCACAGTGCTGTAGTAGCCCTGCGCCTGGTTGTTCGTGCCGCCGGCAACGCAGGCATCAGCACCTGAAGCCGAATTGGCCTGACCTCCCCCGATGGTTGCGTCTCCTGCGTCAATGGTATTGTATAGCCCTCCGCCTATCGTCGCATACATCCCAGTAATCGTGATCCGGTTATCGGTGCCGCCGCCTATTGTCGACAGCGAAGCGGTTGCCAGATTGTGTTGCCCTCCGCCAACGACCGAGCAGGCCCCTGATGCCGTGTCCTCGCTGCCGCCTCCGACCGTCGCCGCACTTGCTCCAGCGAGGTTCCAATACCCGCCGCCGACCGTGGCCGTTGAGGCGACCGCTGCGTTGGACATGCCGCCGGCGACCGTTGCGCCCTGGCCCCCCTGAGCCCGGTTGTTCTGCCCGCCGCCCACGCTCGCATAGTTGGCCGACGCCAGATTCCCGTCACCGCCGCCGACCGCTGCCGATTGACCGCTGGCGGCATTCAGGCCGCCACCACTCACCGTCGAACGGTCCCCGCTGGCGCAATTGCGCAAGCCGCCGCCAACTGTACAGTACCAGTAGTTCAGTCCCGCCGTCCCGGTTGTGCACTGAGAACCGAAGTTGACGTGGGTATGCCGCAGGTTGCCGTAGAGTGCATTCGTTGCTCCGCCCTTGGCCAGACCCAGGAACCCCGCAGTGTAGAGCACACTGTCCGACGGCGAAGCACGCACCCAAGCGTTGTCGCTGCTGCCTGTGCTGTCGTTACGGGGTTGCCACGCCGCTCCCGTCCACTTAAGCACCTGCCCGACTGCCGCGCCTTTCTGAGCAATAGCCGGGCTCGGGTAGCTGCCGGATAGGTCGCCTGCCATGCTGGTGTTGAGGGCGATGTTGGGCGTCGAGCCACCGCTGGACGAAAGCGGCGGACTGGCAGTAACATCTTGCACGTAGTTGTGCGAATGCCCCGCGAGAGCGAACGCCGTTGCGTGCAGGTCGTCGAGCCTGTCCGCATTGTCCGACTTGAGGCTGTAGGGTACGCTGACGAGTCGGACGCGCGGCGCCAGCGCGACGCCGTCGACCGTGATTCCGAGATAGCAGTCCGGACCGTCGGGCAAGTTCACAATGGGCCGCACACTGCCAAGCACCACGTTGAACAGCCCGGCGTTCACGGGGACGGCTGCCGCCGTCTCGGCCCACACCGGCGTGGCCCCATTTGCGGCAGCGAAGATGGCAAACGCCATGTCCCGTACGCCGTTGATCGGCATCCCCCCCTCATCGGTCAACCTCCCCTGGTAGTTGATGAGTGATGGTGTGGCTATGTCATCGTTCGTTAGACCGGGTCGCTCCGCGGAAAGCGTGATGACGGGCGTCACCAGCGCAACGAGAACGGTCAGGGCAATGCGGTCCAGACTTCGTACGTTCATGGTTCCTCCTTGCGGGCGGTCAGTTACGAATAACTATCTCGTACGGGCGTTACCGACTCTGCTGTCGTGAATCTACCGGAACGGGCCGCAGTCGTCAACGGAGGCTGAGAAGTCTGGGGAGTTTCGGCGTTCGGAGGCCAGGCGCAACTCCGGGGACGCACAGAGGATTACTGACCTCGGCCGCGCGCCCGTAGCCCACTCTGAGCGGGGAATCACAAATCACAAGCACCAAATCCCAAACCGCCGCTTCGCGGAAACTCCAAACCCCAAATCCCAAATCCCAAACCTGGAATCGAGGCAAACCGTGAGCCGTCGCCCGTGAACCGTAGGTCGTAGGCCGTCGGCCGCAGACTGTCAGCGGCTTGACTCGGGCGAATAGCCCAATATCCTTCGCTCTGTATGTTCCATGCGTACCGCCCGGCAGACTTCCCGGCTGTCGCTGCTTTTGCCCGACGTCAGCCGGAGTTCGAGTATCTGAAGGCGATCATCAGGATGCACGAAGAGGCTCGGGTTCGCGGTGCGCGCGCCGTGTGGCGCGAGTCGAACCGGGTCATCGCGTTCTGTGCCGTTGCTTTCCCCAATCCGCGCGACGCATGGCTCTACGGAATGCGCGTTGATGACCGGTTCAAGGGACAGGGCATCGCCACCCGGCTGACGCGGGCCTTGTTCGGACTGGCCCGGCAGGCGGGCCGGACCTGGGTCGCGCTCGACACCAAGGACGTCGCGTCCAAAGCGCCGGTGTTTCGCATCTGCGACCGGCTCGGCATGACCCATCTGGCCACCCACGCGACCACGATGCTATGGAACAGCGGGCTCGGATTTGTCCGACCGCGGCTCGAACCGGCTCACGGCCCGTGGCCGCATACGGGTGCGCGGTTGGTGATGCGCCAGCGCTTTCCGCTGTGGATATGGGAACGACCCGCTGCCGGGCCTCGGCTGTCCTTGCTTGCCGGCGCCCGCGTGCTCGTCGAGTATGATGTCTGTCCGGGCAGGCGCTGGGCGGTCGTGAACGCCTTCGAGCGGCCGCAGGACACCAGAGCGTTCGTTCGCGGTCTGCTCGGACTGGCGCACGGCCGACGCCGTGGCGTGGTGCTGGTTTCTCCAGCCGCATGGCAACCCGCGCTCCGCCGCGCTGCACGCGCACTCGTCCCGGGGCTGGTGCGCGGAGTGGACAGCAGCTTCGACGCCTGGAGGATATACGGGCGACGACTGAAATGACAATCTCGAAGGCGCAGTACCCAATCCCGCCCGCACATTCGACGTAGTCAGCTAACGGCTAACAACTCGCGGGCAACGCCCCCGCCAATTTGACAAGGCCGTCCGGCCCGCTACCATGTCCGCGATGAAATCCGAACCCTCGACCTTGACGGAGATGAAACAAGCGCTGTGTGCCCGCTTCTCACCGTTACGCGGTGCGGAAACTCAGGGCGCATAGGCCGGTTGCTCTTGAGCCAAACCAAACTGACAGTCACTAGAAAGGCACTGGTCCTGGGCTTATTCGCCCTGGCTATGGGCTATCTCGAGGCTGCGGTGGTGGTCTATCTGCGCCAGATATACTATCCGGGAGGATTTGCCTTTCCATTGAACGGCACGATACCAATCCTCTTGGTGGAATGGGGCCGCGAAGCTGCCACGCTTGTCATGCTCGCAAGCATAGCCTGGCTGTCGGGAAAGAGTCGGCTTGAGCGGTTCTCCTGGTTCCTCTTTGTCTTCGGGGTCTGGGACATCTGCTATTACCTGGGACTCAAGGCGCTCCTCGGCTGGCCGCCCTCGCTTCTGACCTGGGACATTCTGTTTCTGATACCCATTCCCTGGGTCGCGCCGGTTCTGGCCCCGGTTCTCGTGGCCGCGTTGATGATTGCCCTGGGTCTGGGCTACGTCAACCTGGACCGGGCCGGCCGAGCCGTACGCGGGAATCTCGTTGACTGGCTGACCGTGGCAATCGGAGCGACCGCAATTCTCCTGTCCTTCTTGAGCGACTATGGCCTGGTGGTTGCCCGCCGAGCCGACTTCGCGGCTCACGTACCCACGAGCTATCCCTGGTGGCTGCTGGCGTCTGGTCTGGCAGTAGTAATCTGGGCCGCATTCTTCAGAATCTACCCCAGAAGCCTGCATTCAGGACCCCCATCGTAGTCGGCCGGCCGCCCTCGTGACCCACCCGCCCAAGGGCATTTCAGATTCTAGATTGCAGATTCCAGATTGGCCGAGTCCGACGCTGCGTCCCATTCTAGTGTAGTGCGTCTTAAATACATTGACTTATAGTGGCGAGTATTGTATGCTGGGTCATGAGCAGGACAGCAGCAACTATCGGACTATCAGCGGAAGAACAATCGGTGTTGGATGGTTGGGCGCGGGGCAGGAGTCTGCCCATGCGGCTGGTGCAACGTGCCCGGATTGTCATCATGGCGGCGGCCGGGGTGGCGAGCAAGGACATTGCCCGGCGCTTGCGGGTATCCCGACCGACCGTGCAGTTGTGGCGCGAGCGTTTTCTGGCATTGCGACTGGCGGGGCTGGAGAAAGACGCT
>CAIVTL010000180.1 GCA_903908785.1 Caldifarciminota bacterium
ACCCGGTGACCTTGGCCCGTGTCAACTTCATGGCTGTTCGCCCGGTGTCAGGGGAGTTGTACGTATGTGCCGGCGACGAAGCGGGCAACTGGGCCGCTCCCAACCAGCGCTACTATCACATCTCGCTCCGGACGGGCGTCCAGGAGCCGCGCGTGGTGGTCGGTGGTTCCATCGACAACGTCGCTCCGACCCTTGGCCGCAACCACGTCCGCATCAGCTTCAGCGTCGCCCGCCGGGGCAACGTCAGCCTGGGCGTCTACGACGCCACCGGCTCGCTGGTTCGCACGCTGGTCAACGGCACAATGGAGCGTGGCAGCCAGAGCGTAACCTGGGACGGCATGACCAACAGCGGCCGCCGCGTTGCCAATGGCAGCTACTTCTATCGCTTGACCGCCGACGGCCGGTCGGTGTCGAGCAAGTCGGTCCTGTTCTAAAGACCGCCTCCGTATCTCGCGGAACCGCCCTCCGGGGCGGTTCCGCTTTTCGGACAGACGGGCGAGGGGAGAAGGGGAGAAGGATGAAGGCGGAAGGATGAAGGAGGAAGACTGAAGAACGAAGAGGGAAGACGGAAGGATGAAGGAGGAGGGCGGAAGGCGGGAGACCGAATAGCGAAGGAGGAGGACGGACCCGAAGACCGGAGTTGAACCGCCAAGGACGCCAAGACCGCCAAGCGAACGAGGAGCATCTCCGTCCTGAACCCTCTTTGTATCCTAGTGACCTGGTGGTGAATCCCTATCTCGGTTCTGGGGGGCGGATTTCGGCCTTGACTTTGGGCGGGGCGGGCTATAATAATCATGACGCCGAACACGGCATGGCAGTCGACAGCCGCTGTGCCGGGCCGAACGGCGTCCCGAATTCGTAGGCGCGGATTGACCGGAGGCGATGAGATGATTCGACTCAACGTCCGTCACTCGACCATTCCCAGTAACCCCGATGACAAACGGGCCGTGAAGCTTTCAGCCGTCTTGGTGGCAGTTTGCTGCTGGCTGTCGGCGGCCGGCGGCCAGTCTCTCGATAGGGTTGTCTATCTGCCGGACTCGCTGTGCGCGACGCCCGGACCACAACGCGTAGTGTACGACCGAGCCAACCAGACCGTGTACGTCGCCGGTGACGGTCTCGGCGTTGTGGCATTTGCCGGTTCCACCGGCAGGAAGCAAGCCGCGATTGAGGTGGGTGCCTACGTCATGTCGATGTGTTGCGACCCCGTGTTGAACCGAGTGTACGTTGCCACCTGGGCAGGGGTCGTAGTTATCGACGGGTCGAACAATACGGTGCGAGCGAGAATACCAAAGGAGAACTATCACCCGGTCCTCTTCAGTGACCCTGCCTTGAGCAAGTTGTATTGCGCCGATTCTTCCGGTACCAATCTGACAGTCATTGACGAGGTCGGCGACAGCATCATCAAGACGGTGCCTGTCGGTTCCGGCCCGACTGCCCTATGCAGCGACTCGACCGGCGACAGGGTCTATTGTGCGTTGTCGGGCGCTCGGGCTGTGGCGGTGCTCGATGCGCAGGCGGACACGCTTCTGCACACCATCGCTGTTGGAAAGGGGGCCTGCGCGCTGTTGTCCGACCCCCAGAGGGGCAGAGTGTACTGCGCCAACCATGACAGCCGAAGCGTGTCGGTCATCGGCGTCCCTGGCGACAGCGTGCTCGCGACCGATACGACGGCGCGTTATCCCAGGGCTCTCGCCATTGACCCAACGCGCGGCCGTCTGTACGTGGCCTGCGAGGCCCACGAGGTGACAGTCATGGACTGCGTTTCGGACACGGCGCTTGCCCACGTCACGGTGAACCCGGTGCCTTGGGACATTGTATTCGACAGCGTGAGTGACAAGGCGTACTGCGCCAACCACACCGACCAGGTCGCCGTGATTGATGCAGCTGCCGACACAATCGTCAAGACATTGCCGGTTGGTTCCGGACTGTGCGCGTTGGCCCTGAACCCGGACGCCAACTTCGTGTACTGCGTCAGTCACGATGCCAACACGGTTACGGCCATAGACGCAAGCCAGGACACGGTCGCGGCGGTAGAGTTGACCGGCTGCTTTCCTGATATCATGTACTTCAGCGACGCCAGCAACAAGCTCTACGCCGGGTATCCGCTTGGCGACTCCGGCTGGCTGTCCGTGATCGACGGCACCACCAATCAGGTGCTTCGTTCTGTGTCCATACCTCACTACTACGCCGCTGCCTGCTACAACCCCGGGTCGGACAGGG
>CAIVTL010000181.1 GCA_903908785.1 Caldifarciminota bacterium
ACTACCGCATGAACGTCGTCACCATCAACGTCCCGCCCCTCCGCGAACGCGCCGCCGACGCCGGACTACTCGCCAACTACTTCCTCAAACGCTACGCCAACCAGCTCAACAAACCGGTCGCCGGCTTTGAAGAAAACGTCCTCGTCCTCCTTGCCCAATACCCCTGGCCGGGCAACGTCCGGGAACTCCAGAACGTCATCGAACGCGCAGTCATCATGACCCAGAAACGCAAAATTACCATCGAAGACCTCGGCCCCCAGTTCGCCACAATCGAACCCGAGCCCGAAGCTCCCCCGGCAACCCGCCGCCTCCTCGACCGCAACGAAGTCATGGACGCCCTACGCCAGACCGGCGGCAACGTCAGCAAAGCCGCAGAACTCCTCACCACCCACCGCCGACAACTCCAACGACTCATCCGACGCTACCGCATAGACCGCGTAGACCTCACCTAACACACCGCACGTACACCTTAGACCCGCCGACCTAACAAACGCAAAGGCCAGCACATAGCAGCTTCAGGCTTTTAACTGCGACAAAACCGTGCACGCCGCAGCAGTGCCCCGATGCTGCGACATCCAGCGTAACTAACGCAGATACGTCTGATACGTCCAATCCGTCCGGCAGGCTCAGGGATTGCACAGGTACGACACGTAAAAGGACTGAAACCGAACGGAGGCTCTTATGTATGGTATCCCGATTCCGCCGCGGCCGGGCCCACTTAACCCGCCCTATTGATGCACTAGGCATCATCCATGTCTGGTTAGACTAGCCACACTTGGCGACCCGACTCAGACGGTGCTTGGTCGGACACTGAAAAGCGTCCGACCAAGCCTTGCTTTTCGGGTTCGAGCCCCGGAGCAGAAGGACAGGAGACCCGCCAATCCGAGTGAGGCGAAGCAAGGTATGGTTCCGGTGAGCGGGGCCAGGGGTTGGCCGCAGCGGTCCCTGTCGAATAGTTCGGGTTCAGCCCCCCCCTCGGACCCATTCCTCGTGGCGTCCATTCCGGTTTCCGGACCGGCCCATTGCGTTGACTGCAGCGTCTTGTCCCGTATAATCGAAGGGTGAAGGCCGTCGCAACGAACCGCAAAGCGCTGCGCGACTATGAGGTGTTCGAGAAGCTCGAAGCCGGAATCGAGCTCTTCGGCACCGAGGTGAAATCGCTTCGGGCGGGCGGTGTCTCGCTTGACGAAGGCTACGCTGCGGTCGAGGGCGGCGAGGTCTTCCTGGTCGGAGTAACGATTGCACCCTACGCGCAGGGCAACATCTTCAACCGCGACCCGAAGCGGCGGCGTCGGCTGTTGTTGCACCGAGACGAGATAAAACGGCTGTTCGGCCGCACGACTCTGCGAGGCTACACGATGATTCCGCTGACTATCTACTTCACCGACCGGGGCCTGGCCAAAGTCGAACTCGCCTTGTGCCGGGGCAGAAAGCAATACGACCGGCGCGAAGAACTGCGGAAGAAAGCCATGGACCGGGACGAACGGCCAGAGAGGAGCCGGGCGAGGTGAGGGCTACTAGTCGCGGGTTGCGGGTTGCGAGTTGCGGGTTCCTCGTTCTCATGTTGCTGGCGGCCGGGGCGACATATGCTCGCACGGTTGACATCGGCGGGGCCCGGGTCGAGACCCGGATGGCGGGCAAGGTCGAGTGCGTTCCCCTGTCTACAGTGGCCGCGGCGTTGAACGGCAGATACTGGCGGGTGGACGACCGGTTCGTGATGGTGCTGCCCGGAGATTCGGTGCGGCCCGGCCGGGAGTACGTGTTTCGGGCCGACAGCACCTGCGCGTTATGTGACAGTCGCCGCGTCACTCTGCCCGCAGCGCCGGTCCTCGACAGCAGCCGGCTGTACCTGCCGGTGGCGGCGCTGCCCGACCTGTTTCCGAGCACGAGCGTTCCGGACCTGACCACAGTCGATACGGCGCGGCGGGGCGATACGCTGATCTTCACTTTTGGTGGTCAGTGCCGGTCGGGCGAGAAGTTCGTCGGTTTCGGGGATTCGCGGTCGAGTCTTGAGTACCGGCTGGTCATCAGCGCCCGGCGCGACTCCGGCCTGGGCCGGCAGGTCGCGCTCCTTTCCCTGACTCCGCCGGGCATGCTGAAGACAGTGACGCTGGATAGCGGCCCCGGGGCGATTCTCAGTTTCGTCTTCCGGCAGCCGGCGGCGGAGCGACTCGCCGTACTGACGGATCGGGTTGAACTGCGGGTGTGGCCGAGACCGGAGCGGGCGATCAAGCGGCTCGTGCTTGACCCCGGGCATGGCGGCGATGACCCGGGTGCGCTCGGCCGGCGCGGAACGCGCGAGAAGGTGGTTGTATTGGACGTTGCTCAGCGCCTGAAGAAGAAGTTGGAGAAGCAGGGTTTCGAGGTGATTCTGGCCCGCGACACGGACAAGTTCGTTTCGCTGGCCGAGCGCTCCAAGTGCGGCAACGACCGCCGGGCGGACTTGTTCATCAGCATCCACGCAAACTCCGCGCCGAACCGGGCGGCGTGCGGGCTCGAGACCTACTTCCTGTCCGAGGCGAAGACCGACTGGGAGCGCGCGGTGGCCGCACGCGAGAATGCCGTGTTTGACACCGGGGGTTCGAGCGCCGGGCTGTATGCCGGCGGCGACGTCGGGCTGATACTGGCCGACCTGGCCCAGAATGAGTACCTCGTCGAATCATCGGAACTGGCGGCGCGCATCCAGGAGGCGACGGTTCCCTACGCGAGAATCAAGGACCGTGGGGTGCGGCAGGCAAACTTCTACGTCCTGCGCAATGGCTTTATGCCGGCGGTGCTGGTCGAGTGCGGATTCCTGAGCAACAAGAGCGAAGAGAAACTCCTGCGCCAACCCGAGCACCGCGAGCGGCTGGCCGAAGGCATCAGCCGCGGCATCGTCGAATTCGCGAAGCTGTACAGCCCGAAAGTCAACGGCTCCCCGTCCGGAGGCCAGAATCCCAAGAACCCCAAATCTAAGTCCTGACGCCGGCGCGCCGATCGGCGTCTTCGATTCGGGCATCGGCGGGCTAACCGTAGTCAAGGCACTCCGCCGGCGCCTCCCCGCCGAAAGCATCGTGTACTTCGGCGACCCGGCACGGTTCCCCTACGGCACCAAGTCGGCTGACACTATCACCCGCTTCGCGGTTGAGGATGCCGGGTTCCTGCTGAGTCGCGGGGTCAAGCTGGTCATTGTCGCCTGCCACTCGGCCTCATCGGCGGCGCTACCGGAGCTTGAGCGCCGGCTGACCGTGCCCGTGTTCGGGGTCGTCGAGCCGGGCGCACGCGCGGCAGTCAAGATGACAAGGTCGAACCGTATCGCCGTCATCGGTACCAACGCCACCATCGCCTCCGGAGCCTACGAACACGCAATCCGACGTCTCAAACCGGACGTCGAGATTGTCGCCAAGCCCACGCCGCTGTTCGTGCCGCTGGCCGAAGAGGGCTGGCTGGATAACGAAGTGGCCGAGGCGGTGGCGAGGCGCTACCTGGCCGGGCTGGCGGATGAGGGCGTAGACACACTGCTGTTGGGTTGCACCCACTTTCCTCTGCTTGCCTGCGTGATTGGCCGCGTCCTTGGCCCGAAGGTCGGGCTCGTTGATTCCTCAGAGGAAACCGCGGCCTCGGCGGCCGAACTGCTGGCCGGACAAGGATTGCTTAACCCGGGCGGGCCGGTTCGGCACCGGTTCTATCTCTCGGACCTGGCGCCGAACTTCCAGACCGTCGGTGAGCGGTTCCTGGGGGAGCCGATGGGTGATGTCATGCGCGCGTCCGTGGGCGAGGCGCCGGAAAGGATGCAATGAGCCGGGATGATGGTCGGCGACTGGATGAGATGCGGCCGGTTACGTTGGAACTCGGGTGTCTGAAATACGCCGAGGGGTCGTGCCTGGCAACGGCGGGTAATACCCGTGTGTTGTGCGCGGCTTCGGTTGAGAAGCGGGTTCCGCCGTTCCTGGCCGGCAGCGGCCAGGGCTGGGTCACGGCCGAGTACGGGCTGCTGCCGCGGTCGACGCACCAGCGGACCGCGCGCGAGTCCGAGCGTCCGCGCGGACGGAGCCAGGAAATCAAGCGCTTTCTGGGTCGGTCTTTGCGGGCGGTCTGCGACCTGTCGGCGCTTGGCGAGCAGCAGATTATCGTGGACTGCGACGTAATCCAGGCCGACGGCGGGACGCGCACGCTGGCGCTGACCGGCGGGTTCTGCGCCCTGAAACAGGCGGTGGAGCGCGTGCGCGGGCGCGGCTTCGTCGAGCGCGACCCGCTGATTGAGCACGTGGCGGCCACGAGCGTCGGTATCGTTGATGGCGAAGTCCTGCTCGACCTCGCCTACTCCGAAGACTCGCGTGCCGATACGGACATGAACCTCGTGTTGACCGAGAGCGGCCGGATCGTCGAGGTCCAGGCAACCGCCGAACACGTACCCTTCAACTTTGAGGAGTTCAGCCGGATGTACAGCCTCGCGGCGCGGGCAATCGGCGAGTTGATTCAACTGCAGCATGCCAGTCTCAAGTCAGCCGGTGGTTGAGGGACGGGCCGAGGCCGAAGACGGCGGCGCGGCCGGCGCGACGAAGCGGTTCCACCGAATTGCCTCGGAGCGACTCTGGGGCAAGCGGCTTGACCAGTACCTGATCCAGTCGGGTCTCGGCGTCTCCCGCACGCGCGCCGCCCAGTTGATTGACGACGGCAAGGTGCGGGTTAACGACAAGTCCTCGAAACCCAGCTATCGTGTGAAACCCGGCGACGAAATCAGCGCGACCTTCGAACCAGAGCCCGAGATAACGCTCGAGCCCCAGAAGATGGACCTGAACATCGTCTACGAGGACAACGACATCCTGGTGCTCGATAAGGCCGCCGGCATCGTCGTGCACCCGGCGCGCGGGAACCGGGACCGGACGCTCGTCAACGCGCTGCTCTACCACTGCAAGAGCCTGCCGCTGCGACAGGATTCATTGATCCGGCCGGGCGTCGTGCACCGGCTGGACAAGGAGACGACCGGGCTCTTGATGTTCGCCAAGACCGACGAGGCGCTGCGCGGGCTCGGGTACCAGATTGAACACCGGACGGTGGTGCGCGAGTACGCGTGTTTCGCCTGGGGCGACTTTGAGGCGGATGAGGGCACGGTTGACGCGCCGATCGGCCGACACGCTATCGACCGGACCCGCATGGCGGTGACGCCGTTCGCGGCCCGCACCGCGGTCACTAACTACGAGGTGTTCCGGCGCTACGGGGTCTGCACGTACCTGCGCATCCGGCTGAAGACCGGCCGGACCCACCAGATTCGCGTGCACATGCAGCACATCGGCCATCCGGTCGTCGGCGACCCCGAGTACGGGGGGCGCAGCGCCACGGTCATCACCCAGCGCGACCATATGGCCCGGTTCCAGGACATGCTGGCGATAATCAAACGCCAGGCCCTGCACGCCGCCAGGCTCGGCTTCAACCATCCCCGCACGCAGAAGTACATCGAGTTCTCGTCGTCCCTGCCGAAGGACATGGAGCGGCTGCTGTTCTACCTGGAAGAGCAGGCGGGGAGGAGGACGAATGAGGAATGATGAAGGATGAAGGGCGAAGGCCGAAGGATGAAAGGGAACGGCCGGGCGAAGTCAGAAGTCAGATGTCAGATTGCAGAAGTCAGAAGTGCCGGAGCGAAACACGGTGCACGGCCCTCGGGCGGTGCTTGACTGGACGTGGCTGAGGGCTAGGATTGACGAGGTGAGAGCGCTGAAAGTCCTGCTGGCCGCGGGTGCCCTGCTGGTCAGCGCCTGCATGACGGAGGACATGGGGCCCATGCCCGTCCTTGAGGTACCGCAGTGGCAGGACGGCGAGACCTCGGTCTATGAGATCTCGCGGAACGATTCGACCCTGTACCGGTCTACCGTGACGCTTGCGTTTGACGAGGAGGTCGGCAACGCCGGGCAGGGCGACAGCGCCCGCACCATTCCGACACTGGTCGCGACGAACGTGGTCGAGCCGCTTTCCGATGCCGAGTACTTCTTCGATTCGGTCGAGGTGGTGTTTCGGCGCGACAACCTGACGCCGCTGCGTACCTACCGGTCAGTGGAGACCGAAATCTCGGAGTCCGAGATTGTCGCCCGGTACGGACGGGGGCGGGTACAGGTTGGGAAGCAGACGGTGGACGGTTCGGTTCAGCAGGACCTGCCCCTGCCCGGCCGGTTCCAGTCCTACGACATGGTCCAGACCTGGCTTCGGTGTGTGCCGCTCGTGTCCGGCACCACGTTCCGCGAGAACCTCGTGGTTCCCCTTGAGGTCAGAACCGTGCCGGTGAAGGTGCTGGTGCTCGGGACCAAACTGGTCACGGCCGGGGTCGGCGACATCATGTGCCGGGAGGTGGTGCTGATGCTGCCCAACCGCGAGGTGAAGTTCTGGTATGAACTGGCCCAGCCGCACCGGTTCGTCGGTCTCATGGACACCCAGAACGAAACACAGATGTTGCTCCAGAGCTTCCAGCCGGCGCGCGCCGACTCGCCGCCCGCCCAGCCGGTTCGCTAGCGCCGGCGTTTGGAGAGTGCTCTAGTGCACCAGTGCTCAAGTGCCCCAGTGGTCGAGTGGCGGAGCGAGGGCCAGGGCGAAGTCAGAAGTCACGTATCGGGAGGCAGGATGCGGAAGTCCGGAGTCCGGGACCTTGGCGTTCTTGGCGTCCTTGGCGGTTCA
>CAIVTL010000182.1 GCA_903908785.1 Caldifarciminota bacterium
GGGGTCAACCTTCTTGGTCAGTTTCTCCCGCTCCCGTTCCGCGGTCTTGATGAACTCGTCCGACGCCTTCACCGCCTGGAATCCCACGGCCTGGTAGTCTTCAGTCTCGATGTCACGCAGGATGTGGTCGAACTCCTCGAGCGAACGCAGGGTTTCAACCTTTGCGTTCATCGAATCTTCTCCTCCAGGCTTCTCACCAGCTCAATCAGCTCGTCGGGAGTTTGAGGGTCGAACAGCCGCTTCTTCTTGGTCAACTCCTGGCAGACCATCGCCACCCGTCCCAGGGTGATGAGATACTGGTTGCCCGGGTCCTGCGGCGGAGCCATGATGAGAAAGAAGAGGTGCGCGGACTTGTGGTCTATCGAGTCGTAGTCGACGCCCTTGGTCGAGCGGCCCACCGCCATCTCCAGCTTGTCAATCAGCAGCGAACGGCCGTGCGGGATGGCGATTCCCTTGCCGATGCCGGTCGAACCCAGCTCCTCACGCTTGGTCAGAGTCGCAAGCAGCAACTCGGAATCGTCGCCCTGCCGGATCATCTGCACCAGCTCGCGCAGCGCCTCCGGCTTCTTCTTGGCCTTCAGGTCGAGGTTGATGCGGTCGGGCCGAAGCAATGATGTGAGAGTCAAAAGGCACCTCCTGTTGGCCGCCAACGGGCGGGCGGCCAGTTAGTTCTTGCCATTGGTTTCAGTGAAGGTCTGACACGGAGCGTCGCCCCAAAGCCGTTCCAGACCGAAAAACTGGCGGGTCTCACCACAGAAAATATGCACGACAACGTTGAAATAGTCAAGAAGTACCCACACGCCGTTATCCATGCCCTCGGTGTGGTGCACGCGCTCGCCCTCCTGTTTCAACTCGAACGCCAGTTCGTCGGCGATTGCCTGCGCGTGGATAGTCGAGTTGGCAGTCGCAACAACGAAGTAGTCGGCCAGCGGCGAACGGCCGCGCAGGTCGAGCACCATCACGTCGTCGCCGAGCTTGCCGACGATGATCGCCGCCGCGCGCTTCGCCAGCTTTGCCGCAGTCATGTCTAGTACAACGGGACCACGTGCGCGAAGAAGCGGCGATAGTCCTCGCCGACTACCAACCGTACTTCCAGGTAGCGAGCCGAGTCGAGCGCGACCCGAGTCTCGGGCACGGCTCGCGGCCCGAGCGGCAGTCGACGCCAGCGCCGCTGCACCGACAGCGCGCGCGCCACTGCCTGCGCGTTCCCGCCGGTCGGGTCCCGCAGGTCAACCACCGTGGTCCGGGCGGAGTGCTGCGGGTCGGCTCTCACCGCGTAGACGTCGAACCCGCGCATCTGCAGCTCGTCGGCGACCGCGCGCCCGACGCGCGACAGACCGGAGCCATTGACTACTTCCATACGCAGTGATTCCACATGGGACTCAGTATCCGCTTCCGGCAGGAATCGCCATGTAACCGAGCCGCCGACTACCAGAACCAGGGCCACGAGAATCATCCATGGTAGCGCGCGCCTCAACCGGCACTTTGCTCCCGGCGCGCGGCAATCCCGCGCTCCAGCGCCACCATCTCGTCGGGTGTGTTGGCGCCCAGCATCTCGTTGGAGTCATCGGCAAGCACCGCGACCACCCGACCACCATCGGCCCGCACCTCCCGAACGATGTCGGTCAGGTAGTACTCGCCCGAAACCGGGCTCGGCTGAATCCGTTCGAGCGCCGGCTTCGCCTTTCCCCAGCGGAAGGAATAAGCGCCCGAGTTGACCTCGTTGATTGCCAGCACCTCGGGTGTCGCATCACGCTGTTCGACAATCCGCTCGACCATATCCCCGTCAGCGCGCACCACTCGGCCATACGCGGCAGGCTCCGCCAGTCGGGCCGTGAAGACCGCGACGTCGGCGCCGACATCGCGCCGCGCATCAATAAGACGCCGGATTGTCTCCGGCCGAATGAGCGGCGCATCCCCGCACAGGACCACACACTCCTCGTCGTCGCCGAGCATGTCCCGACATGCCAGCACCGCGTCGGCGGTCCCGCGCTGCCCGGCCTGCTCCGCAAACTCCACGCCCGCCTGCCCGAACACGGCCATGACTTGCTCTTTCTGCGTACCGACAACGACGATTGTACGGGTGACGCCGGCCGCGCGGGCCGACTCCAGCACGTAGCTCAACAGGGAACGTCCTTCAATCGGCAGCAGCACCTTGGGGACCGAAGCCCCCATGCGCTTGCTCTTACCCGCTGCGAGGACTATTGCGGTCACTCTTCTTGATGCGATTCCGATGGTCCACGTTGACGCGCGTCAGCCGGTGTTGCCGGGACTCGGCGTCACCAAGCCAGACCAGGCTCATGACGATGACCTCGTCGCCGACTTCGCCCAGCCGGGCCGCGGCGCCATTCAGCACGCACGCGCCCGAGCCGGCCCGCGCCGCGATGACGTAGGTCTCAAACCGGCTGCCGTTGTTGACGTTGACCACCTGTACGAATTCGCTGGGCACGATGTCGGCCGCGCGCATCAGCCGGGAGTCAAGCTCCAGGCTGCCCTCGTACTTCAGGTTCTTATCGGTAACGACGAGTCGCTGGATTTTCGACCGGACCAGGCACCTGAGCATCGGCCCGCTACTTGTCGGATTCGTCGCGAGCTTTGCCCTTGTCGTCAGATTTCTTGTCCGGCTTCGCTTTCTTGCCGCCCTTCTGCTTCGCCGCTTCCGCCTTGGCCTTCTTCTCGTGATGCCGCTCCTCGCGGATTACGAGTTCGAGCAGGGCCATCTCGGCCCCGTCGCCCTCGCGCGGCCCCAGCCGCAGGACCCGCGTGAATCCGCCCGGCCGGCCCACAAACCGCGGCCCGATTACGTCGAACAGCTTCTTCAGCACGGCCTTGTCGTGAATGTCCCGGCCGACCTCGCGACGGGCGGCCAGCGTATTCTTCACCGCGAAAGTGATCATCCGGTCCGCGAACCGGCGGGATTCCTTGGCCTTAGCCAGAGTCGTCCGAATCCGCTCGTGCTCGAACAGCGAGGTAATCAGGTTGCGCATCAGTGCCAGCCGATGCTGGGCCGTCCGGCCGAGCTTCTTGACCTTGTCTCCGTGACGCAAGGTTACTCCTTTTCCTTTTCCTTGTCCGGCTCGCGCTCGACAATCGGCAGGCTGGAAACGTCCATGCCGAGGGACAGCCCGACGTCCTCAAGCACCTTCTTCAACTCTTCAAGCGACTTCCGCCCGAAGTTCTCGATATCGAGCATATCCTTCTCGTTACGCTGCACCAGGTCGCCGATGGACTGAATCGAAATCCGGTCGCCGGACGTCTTCGAACGTCCCTTCATCAGGCAGTTCAACGCCCGGTTAGAAAGCTCCAGTTCTTCGATGCTCTGGTTCAGCAACTCGACCAGCTTGTCGCGATCCTGGTATAGCTTCTCTTCGGCGATGAACTCCGGTTCCTTTTCCGCCGGCACCATTACCGTCATGTGGTTCTTCAGAATCGTGCCCGACTGAATCATCGCCTCGTCCGGCCGGACCGTCCCGTCGGTCCAGATTTCAACCACCAGCCGCTCGAAGTCGGTCCGGTCCAGCACGCGCATCGACTCGACCCAGAAATTGACCCGCTTCACCGGCGAGAAGAACGCGTCCATGAACACCGTCGTCTCCGGCGCGGTCCGGTTCTTCTTCAGCCGCTCGGCCTTCACGTAGCCGCGGCCGTTCTCAACCAGCATCTCCACGCTCACCGACCGCTTGCTGTCCGAAATCGTCAGTATCCGCTGTTCCGGGTTGGCAATCACAATCTCCGGCGGCACCGTCAGGTCCCGAGCCAGGAACTCGCGCTTGCCCTTGGCGTGCAAGTGGCAGATCTTCGGCGTCTCGGACCAGAGCCGCAGCCGCAGCTTCTTCAGATTGAGCACAATCTCCGACACGTCCTCAACCACGTCGTCAATCGTCGAGAACTCGTGCGCCACCCCGTCAATCCGTAGCTCGGTGATAGCAGCGCCCTGTACCGAAGAAAGCAGAGCGCGGCGCAGCGAATTGCCCATCGTCGCGCCCCAGCCCTTCTCCAGCGGCGCCAGGGTGAACCGGCCATATGACTCGGTCGAGGTCCCGCTGTCGAGTTCGAGCTTCTCGGGCAGAGTAAAAGGTTTAAGCTTCATTTCGAGTAAAGCTCCACAATCAACTGCGTGTTACACGGAATATCCTTGACGTCCTCCGGGCTCGGCTGGCGCACCACGGTTCCGATGCCGCGGTCCGCGGCCACCGTCAGCCAGGCCATCCCGGGCTGCGCTTTGTTCGCGAGAATCGCCCCGATGACCTTCATGCTGTCTTCGCCCTTCACGCCGATGATGTCGCCGCCATCGGTCAGGTACGACGGAATGTTGATCCGGCGGCCGTTCACCGTAATCAGGCCATGGCGCACGAACTGCCGCGCCTGAGCCCGGGAATTGGCGAACCCCATCCGGAATACCACATTGTCCAGCCGCCGCTCCAGCAGGATTACGAGCGTCGCCGCCGTATTCTTGCTCTTGGCGGCCTTGGTGAAGTAGTTATGGAACTGGGTTTCGAGGATGCCGTACATCATCCTTAGCTTCTGCTTCTCGCGCAACTGGATGGAATAGGCCGACACGCGGCGCCGGCCCCGCACCTCGGGCATCTCCCCGCGCTTCATCAGCGTGCACTTATCCGACAGGCACTTCTCACCGCGCAGAAATAGCTTCTCCCGGCTCTTCCGGCACTTCTTGCACTTCGGTCCGATGTATCTTGCCATCTTTCCTCGCCTCCCGCTACACGCGGCGCGCCTTCGGGGCCCGGCAGCCGTTATGAGGAATCGGTGTGATGTCGCGGATGGAAATGATGTCCAGGCCCGCATTCTGCAGTGACCGGATTGCCGACTCCCGGCCCGGCCCCGCGCCGCTCACCCGGACTTCGAGCCGCTTCACGCCCAGCGAGCCCGCTTCCTTTGCCGCCGCCTCGGCGCACAAGCCCGCGGCAAACGGCGTCCCCTTCTTCGAACCCTTAAAACCGACCCGACCCGAACTGGACCACGAGACCACCGCGCCGGTCGGGTCCGCGATTGTCACAATCGTGTTATTGAAGCTGGAATTGACGTGGGCAACACATAGGAGCGGAACCTTCTTACGGATTGCTTTGCGTGGCATTATGCCTTACCTCCGGCCGCCGGCTTGGCTGCTGCTGCCGGCGCCTTGGCTCCGGCCGCCGGCTTGGCTCCGGCCGGCGCCGCCTTGAC
>CAIVTL010000183.1 GCA_903908785.1 Caldifarciminota bacterium
CTACCCCGTACAGTCGGCATCGTCACCTCGCCGGCCGGGGCTGCCATTCACGACATGCTCCGGACACTGCGCCTGCAAAAGGCCCACGTGAAGGTCGTGCTGTTCCCGGCCCAGGTGCAGGGTGAAGGCGCGGCAGGCCAGATTGCCGAAGGCATCGCGACCTTGTCTGCGAGGCCGGAGATTGACGTGCTCATTGTCGGCAGGGGAGGGGGCTCGATTGAGGACCTCTGGCCGTTCAACGAGGAGGTGGTGGCGCGGGCCATCGCTGCTTCGCGCGTGCCGGTCATATCCGGAGTCGGGCACGAGACCGACTTCACGATTGCCGATTTCGTGGCCGACGTCCGCGCGGCAACCCCGACCGCTGCGGCACAACTGGTAGCCGAAGCCTGGGAAGAACTGGAAACCCGCCTCTCGGACCTTGCAGCGCAACTGCTCGAGAATCTGCAGCAGGTCCTGTTCGAGAAGGAGCACGCAGTTGATGAACTGGCCCGGCACCGGGCGTTCGAACTGCTGGCGGCACGCCTGGCTGAACTCGGGCACAAGGTCGAACGAATGACGGGCGCGGCTGAAGGCGCGGCGAGGACGCGACTGACTAGCGCGATCGCTACTCTGACTGCGCTGGACGAAAGGCTGAACCGGCAGAACCCGGTGGCGCGGGTCCTGCGGCGGAAGGTCGCGCTGCAGAACCTGGCAGCACGACTGGAGAAGCCCGTGCTGGCGCTGTTGTCCCGGCAGGGCGCTCGACTCGGCCAGGCCGGGGCCGGGCTGGACGTCCTGAGCCCTTTGGCCAGTCTTGGTCGGGGCTACTCAATCTGCCTGAAGCCGGACGGTTCGGTTGTCAGCCGCACCGGCCAGGTCAGGGCCGGCGAAGACGTCATGCTCAGGGTGTCGGACGGTTCGATTGGCTGCCGGGTGGAACAAACGGGTAAGACGGATACTGGAGGCTACTAGTCTATGTTGAAGAGCGAGAAGCCGACCGAGGCGGTGGATTTCGAGAAGGCGCTGGCCGAGCTGGAAGGTATCGTCAAGCAACTCGAAGCCGGCAACCTGGCCCTTGAGAAGTCCCTGGCGCTGTTCGAGCGCGGGGTGCAACTTGCCCGGGCCTGCAAAGAGAAGCTGGCCGAAGCCGAACTCAAGGTCAGCCAGTTGGTCAAGGACAAGCAAGGCCTCTTCTCGGAAGAGGCCTTCAAAGAAGACAAGGACTGAACGCCACGCAAGTCCGAAGCCCGAAGCTCGGGTTCCGAGGTCCGGAGTTCGGCGCTTCCGGGCGGGGTCGGCCGGCGAGTGCTACTTGCCTGTTCCGAGCAGTTCTTCGACTTTGATGAGCAACTGGTCCCGGGTGATGGGCTTGGTCATGTAGGCGTCGGCGCCTTCGTCGACCGAAAGGTCGACATCGGCCCAGTCCGTTTGTCCTGTCAGCACCATGACCGGTATCTTGAAGGCCTTGTCGGACTTGAGCGTCTTCAGCACGTCATGGCCGTCAAGCCCGGGCATCTTCAGGTCGAGCAGGATGACGTCGGGCGGGTCTGACTTCACCCTGACGAACGCGACCTCGGCGTTTTCGGCCTCGGTGACGCGGTAGTTCGCAGTCTCCAGGAACTTACGCAGCATCAGTCGCATGGTCGGCTGGTCGTCCACGACCAGTACGTGTTTGAGTGCCATGCGCAAGTCTAAGCCCAATTGCCCGCCGGTCAAGCCATGACGCCTTGCCGGGTCGCGCTTTGGCGGCGTTGACTTAGCTTGACACTGGGGCGGAATCGGGTAGTAATATAAGGAGTTAACACGCCTTGCTGGATTAAGGAGACACGATGCGCTGTGAGATTGACCGTAGTATTTTTGCAGAGTTGCTCGCGGGCGTAACCAACGCGCTGCCGAGCAAGTCCGCCTATCCGGTTCTGAACAATATCACGCTCGACGTGAGCAACGGCAAGCTCGCCCTTGCCGGGACCGACCTCGATACGTACGTGCGCCGGACCTTCACGCTGGAAGGTGCGTCCGAAGACGGCACGGTCGTGGTGCTGGGCCGGAAGCTGGCCGAGATTGTCCGTGAAATCAGCGCGCCGACCATCAAGCTCTCCAGCAATGAGCGGAGCCTCGCTCTCGAGGCCGGGCGCGTGAAGGCGTCGCTCGTCAGCCTCGACCCGTCCGAGTTCCCCGAGGTGCCGAAGCTGCCTGAGGGCGTGACGATGGAGTTCCCGCTTTCTACCTGGTTCGAGTTGTTTGAGACCGTGTCGTTCGCGGCGACCAAGGATGAATCCCGGCCGGCCATGACCGGCATCAACTGGGAAGTTTCCAAGACCGAAACGCGCATGGTCGGGACCGACGGCCATCGCCTCGCCTACATCTGTCGCAAGGGCAAGTTCGCGGGCAAGCTGAAGATAATCATCTCGCCCAAGGTGTTTTCCCTGTTCCCGCGCGGTGAGGAGAAGTTCACGGTGCACATGGACCCGGCCAAGGTCGGGTTCGTCTTCCAGAACGCGACCATCATCACCCGGCAGATTGAGGGCCCGTACCCGGACTATGAGCGGGTGATACCCAAGGGTTACCCGGCCAAGGCGCTGGTCGAGCACGAGGTCTTCTCGGCGGCGCTGCGCCGGGCTGCGGTGTTCGCGCACCCGGTCGGCCGGCTGGTCGCGCTCGACTTCTCCAAGGACAAGCTGGGGTTGAAGGCAGAGACCCCGGACGTGGGCCGCAGCGAAGAAGAGACCGAATGCGACTACTCGGGTGAGCCGGTGCGCATCGGGTTCAATGCCAGCTACATGCTGGAGATTCTCCGGCGCCTCCAATCGGAGAAGGTCGCGGTTGAGCTCTCCAACCCGCTCTCCGCGGGCCTGTTCAAGCCGGTAGAGGACAAGCCGGACACCGAGCAGACGTTCCTGCTGATGCCAATCCGACTGGACTGAGCCAGCGATGAAGCCTGCGTCGCTTTCCGCTCCAAGGCGCAAGTGGAAAGTGGAAATGGCAAAGTGGGACTTGGGACTTTCCACTTTCTCCTTTCTACTTGCGGCCTGCGTGATGCTGTTCCTCGCCTGTGACGACGGCGGGCCGCGGACCGGTCTCAATCCCAACTACAAAGAGCCGATGATATACGGCTACCTGTTCAAGGTCGAGTACTTTGACCGCTCGGTTGAGTACGACAAGGACTTCGAGGTGTTCGATAACGACGGGCTTCGAATGGTGCCAACGGTGCTGCTCAACGACCGGCCGGTCGAGGCCTATTCGTACTCGGCTACCATGTACCAGTACGGCGACGACCACGAGATTCCGGTGTACGAGAAGTATGAACTGGAAGTACAGCACTACTGGGGCAGCGGGTTTTGCCACCTGGTGATGCCGGCCGACTTCCACCTGACCACGCCCCCGGACACCTACATACTGAAGAAGGAGTCGACGTTGGTCTCGGCTTGGCGTGCGGCGAAGGGCGCACAATGGTACTGGGCGAGTATCTACGTGGACTACGACTACAATGACACC
>CAIVTL010000184.1 GCA_903908785.1 Caldifarciminota bacterium
AAGGACCAGGACTGCCGCCGAAGGACTTCCTGATGACGTTGCCCGCCATCAGTAGAGACTCGCGAATCGTAACGTCATAAATACCATGAGCTCCATGCTAACCCGATACTGCGGCACGTAGCGTGCCAGACCGACCGCTGTGGGCGGCGCGCTTTGCCCGCCGCTCTCCGCCTCCGGCGCGCGGCGTAAAGGCGTCAAACGTCAGACGTGTAGCTCCATCGGCGCCCAGGCTGTGGCGGAAATCCGCCGGCCACTACCCGGCCCGCGCCTTAATGCCCAGCTTCTTCAGCCGGTCCCGAAGCGTGCTGCGGGCGATGTTCAGGTGCTTCGCGGTCAGCGAAATGTTGCCCTTGAATTGGGCGAGCGCTTTCACAATCGTCTCGCGCTCAATGCCGGCCAGTTCTTCCCTTAGCGCCTGCCGGGCCGGGCTCGCGTGAAGCGCCACCGTCTCCATGAAATCCCGGGGCAGGTGGCGCGGCTCAATCTCCGGGTCCCGGGTCTGCACCAGCGTTGCCTCGACCACGTGCTCAAGCTCGCGAATGTTGCCGGGCCACGAATACCGGCGCAATAATTCGAGGGTATCGGCTGAGAACCGTCGGCCTTCGACCCGGTCGTACTTCTTGATGAAGTGCTCGACCAGCAACGGTATCTCATCCTTCCGCTCGCGCAGCGGCGGCAGCCGGAGCGTCACCGTATTCAGCCGGTAATAAAGGTCTTCGCGAAATCGCCCCTGCGCGATAAGCTGCGGGATGTCCTGCTTGGTCGCCGCAACTACCCGGACGTCGGCTTTCAGCGTCTTCTCGCCGCCGACCCGCTCGAACTCCCGGTTCTGCAGCACGCGGAGCAGCTTCGGCTGAACCGCCAGCGGCACGTCGTCCACTTCATCGAGAAAGAGCGTGCCGCCCGCGGCCAACTCAAACCGTCCCGGCCGGGTCCGGATTGCGCCGGAGAACGCGCCCCTCTCGTGGCCGAACAGCTCGCTTTCGATGAGCGACTCGCGCAGCGCCACGCACGACACCTTAACCAGCGGGCCCTCGCGACGCGGGCTCGAATAGTGAATCGTCTCCGCCACCAGTTCCTTGCCGGTGCCGGTCTCGCCGACCACAAGCACCGTGGCGTCGGAGTCGGCAATCACGCAAATCTGGTCGAACAGCCGGCGCATCGAACGCGACCGGCCGACCATGCTGCGGAACGCGTACTCGCTGTCGAGCGCCTTCTTCAACACCACGTTCTCCGCCGCCTTGGCCATGTATTCGAATAGCCGCGCGAGCTTCAGGAGCAGCTCGTCGGTCGTGAACGGTTTGGTCAGGTAATCGTACGCGCCCGCCTTCATCGCCTCGACCGCGGTCTGCACCGAGGCGAATGCGGTCATCACGATGATGGTCGTCTCCGGCCGGATTTCCCGTGCCTTGCCGAGAATCGTCAGGCCATCCATTCCCGGCAGTTTCAGGTCCAGCAGCGCGACGTCCCAGAACTCGTCGCGAATGAGCTGGAACCCTTCCGTGCCATCACCGGTGCCGCGCACCTCGTAGCCCGCATCGGTCAGCGCGTCAATGATAGTCCGGCGCTTCAGCTCCTCATCCTCGACCACAAGCACGCGGTACTTCACCACCATTCGCTCCCGGTCGGAGAAAGTGGAAAGGACGAAAGCAGAAGGGGAAGCCGTGAAGACACGAAAACAGGCTCCGACAACCGGCAGCCGGAAATGGAGTGAACCGCCAAGGTCGCCAAGAACGCCAAGGCTCCAAGTCCTGACTTCTGACCTCTAGCTTCTAACATCTGGCTTCCAGCTTCTGACTTCGTCCGATTTTCTCTCGCACTTCTGACATCTAACATCTCTCATCTTACATCTAACTTCTCCGCCACCCGCCATCCGCACTTCTGACTTCTTACATCTAGCCTCTAGCATCTGACTTCGCCGCCGCCCGACTTCATCCTTCATCCTTTGCCCGCGCCACTTCTTACTTCTTACATCTAACATCTCTCATCTTACATCCAACTTCTCCGCACCGCGGCAGCTTGAGCGTGAATATCGACCCTTTTCCGACGCCGCTCTCGACCACAATCGTACCCCGGTGCTGCTCCGCGATGCTCTGCGAAATCGCAAGGCCCAGCCCGGTGCTGGTCCCGCTCTTGGTCGTAAAGAACGGCTGGAATATCCGGCCGAGGTTCTCCTCCGGTATTCCGCACCCCGTGTCGCCAACGCTGACCTTCACCCACTCCGGGTCGGCCTCGGTCCTGACCGAAAGCTCGCCGCCTTCCGGCATGCTCTCAATCGCGTTGAGCAATAGATTGACAATCACCTGTAGAATCGAAGTCTGGTCCACGCTCGCGGGCATCGGGCGCGACGCCAGGCTGCGCTTGAGCGTGATGTGATTCATGTCCATCCGGTAGTCAATGAAGAAGAGCGCCTTCTCGACCAGTCCGTTCAGGTCTCCCTGTTTGAATTCCAGCGGGTTCTCGCGCGAGAGCCCGAGCAGCCGCTTGGTCAACGTCGTGACGCGGAACAGTTCCTGCTCGGCCATGGCCAGGTACTCCTTCTCGCGCTCCGCGCTCATCTTGCCCGACCGCACCATCCGGATGCAATTGATGATACCGTCCAGCGGGTTGTTGATTTCGTGCACCAGCCCGGTCACCAGCTTCCCGCACATCGCCCAGTGCTGGTTCCTCTCCAGTTCCTCGTGCAGCCTCTCGATGCTGTCTTCCGGCGGTTTCGCCATCGCCACAGTGTAGCAGGGTTTCGAGAGATTTCCAGCGCGTCAAACCCGCCCGCAAAGCCGGCCCGGACGCGGCGAAACCCGGGTTACGCCGGGTTTCGCCTCTCCGTGCTGAGCCAAGACAACCGGCGGGGCGCTGCGTGTCTCGCCCGGAACTGACGCACCAGACCCGCCGCCGGAAG
>CAIVTL010000185.1 GCA_903908785.1 Caldifarciminota bacterium
ATCCTGTACAACATCGACCAGCCGGTGCCGATTTCCCTCGCCCATGCCGAGTACTACGTCAGCGCCCGGCTCTGGGGCGACGGTGGCATCATGATGCGGTTCGGCATCGGCCTGTTCGACCGGGTCACGCTCGGAATGTCGTACGGCGGCAACTACATCATTGGCAGTTCCGCGCCCCAGTTCTTCGACCGCTACCGCCCCGAGTTCCAGGCCCGGCTGGCGATTCTGCAGGAGCAGGGCTACGTCCCGAACCTCGTACTCGGGTTTGAGAGCCAGGGATATGATGAGTGCATCCAGACCATTTACCAGGTGCGGGAAAAGGGCGGGTATCTGTGCGCAGGCAAGACCATGGACGCGATTCGCACGCACTGCCAGCTCGGAATCAACTACTGGAAGAGCACGGGCACCGGTACCGGGTTTGACGGCTTTGCCGCGCTCAATACGCTGCTGCCCGGCAACGTTGAGCTGATTGCGGAGTACGACCCGGCGTTCAACGACCACGACGTTGAGTTGAAGCATTGCGGTTTCCTCAACTTCGGCATCGGCTGGACGTTCGCCGAGAGAGTCAGAATGGTCGTGGCCCTGCGCGACGTGCTCGGCAACCTGGACGAGACGCGGCTGAACCGGACCTTCGAACTCTCAATCAACGAGCACTTCTAGGCGCCGGTCTAGGAATCCACAGATTACGCAGATTACACAGATGTGGCCGATGCCACAATCGCTGACCCGAGAGTAGGACCGAATTGATGGCCGTCGGCGCTCAGTCAAGTGCAGAACGGGATCCGAGGACGTACGCCATAATCGGGGCGGCTTTGGATGTCCACCGCGAACTCGGATGCGGTTTCCTTGAGGGCGTATATCAGGAGGCCATGACAATCGAGCTGTCCGAGCGCGGTATACCCTACCGACGGGAGGCCGAGTTGCCTGTCCTGTGCAAAGGGAAAACCCTCAGCGCGTCATACCGGCCGGACTTCATATGCTACGACTCCGTGGTTGTGGAACTGAAGGCGCTGGCCAGGTTGAGCGGGGTCGAGGAGGCGCAGGCCATCAACTACATGAAGGCCGGCGGATTTCCCGTTGCTCTGCTCTTCAACTTCGGGGCGAAGTCACTTGAGCACCGCCGCCTTGTGCTTACGCGCGCCGGACAGTCCCGCTAGGTCTTCGACCGAGAACCCCGCACCGAGCCTGCGTCTGAAGAATCCTACCTTCTGCGTAATCTGCGAAATCTGCGGATGTCCGGTTTCGAGGCTAGCGGGCCGGCACGGTCCGATAGACGCTGTCAAAAACGGCCACGACGAGCGAGTCGTAGCCGGTGAGGTCAACCTTGCCGCGGACAACCGACTCGGCGGACCCGACCATGCGGGCGACGCCGACTGAGTCGGAATGCCCGGGTTGAATGGTGACCACGAGATTGCGGACGCCCGGCTTCGGAGCTGAGAACTGGATGCGGAACCGGCTGTCCGGGAACATGCCCGACAGGGTCTCGCGCGCCTGCTCAACCTCGCCCAACCGCCGGGTGAGCTTGTTGCCGGTCTGCATGGCCTTGAGCGAGAACACCAGGAGCACGCCGACCAGTACGGCAAAGAGAATGACCCAGATAAGGCGAGTCACAGCACAGAGATAATATGCGGGGCCGGGCTCAGGTCAAGATTCCGGCCGGCTTGACACCGCGCGGGAGCGTTGTTACCTTAGCTGCGGAGTACTCTAACCGAAACGGAGATATCGATGGACGTTAAGGAGTTCCTGAAGACGATACCGGAGTTTGCACAGCTTCCCGACGCGGACGTCGACCTCGTGGCGAGACTCGCGAAGGTCGGCGAGGTGAAGGCCGGCAGCATGGTTGACGTGCAGGGCGAGCCGGCGACGAAGTTCTACATTCTCGTCAGCGGGCGGCTGGGCGTCGTGCTGGAGCTCGACTTCGGCGTGGCGAAGAAGAACTACATGGTGACCTCGGTCGGTCCGGGCCAGATGTTCGCGTACTCGGGCCTGGTCGGCAACCCGCACTACACTGCGGGCAGCAGGGCGATGGCGAACAGCACCTATCTTGAGTTCGACGTCGCGAAGTTGAACGCGGCATTCAACGAGGACCCGCGGCTCGGGCACGTGATGATGCGGATGGTCGCCCAGACCATCGCGTCGCGGTTGCGCGCCATGCAACTGCAACTGGCCCAGCAGTACGCGGTGAGCGAGGCCGAGCAGGCCCCGGAGTGAGCTACCGGGGGCGCGCAGGCTCACCGGTCTGATTTCGTTCAGCGGCAGGGTTGCGATTCGGCCGAAAAGAATCGGGGCGCGGGATTCCGCGCCCCGACTGCGTAGCATTGGCTTCGGCTAGATGTCCTCTTCGACTGCGGCGACCTTGGCGTCCATGGTGCTGAATTTGTCGCGGCGGTCGTCAATCTTCACCGTCGTGACGATGCGGTTGCAGCCCATCTTTGCCAGTTCGTCGTGCACGGCCTTGAGAGTTGAGAATATTTCATCCCACTCGCCCTGCACGCAGGTGCCCATGGAGTTGATCTCGTAGTCGAGGTCGGTCTCCTCGATTATCTTGATGGCGGCCTTGACGTACGAACTCACGCTGGTTTCGCCGGTGCCGACCGGCACGACGCTCACTTCGACAATCATCAGGTCCTCCTACATGAACCGCTCGAAGCGGTCTTTGCCGGCCTTGCAGACCGGGCACTTGCCCGGCGGCTCAGGCCGGGCGCACAGGTAGCCGCAGACTTTGCAGCGCCAGACGGGCAAGGAAAGGGGTTGGGGACTAGGGGCTAGGGATTGGGGAGGAGCCGGAGTTTCGGAGTAGCCGTCGCGCATGAACTTGGCCGGGCGGCGTTCTGGGATGGAACCGTGCTTCTTCTTCCCTTCAATCCACTCATCCGACACGTACAGGGCGCAGTAGCAAGCGCCGAACTCTTCGATGTCCGAGTCCCGGTAATAGCAGGGGCAGATGACATCGACGTCCTTGTCCTTCTCGCCGAACGCGAGCCGGCACGGACAGCACCAGTAACCGTAGCGCTTTTCGTTCTCGATCAGGCCTTGGACTAGCCGGAGCGTGAAGACCCGGTCCGGGTTCAGGCGATACCCGGCTTCCTCGGCTTCCTTCTTCAGGCGCTCCCAGGTCTTGATGACTTCGTCGGAGAATCGCTCCTCTACACTCATAGCTCGAGCAGTTCCCGAATCCGGTCCTCGTCATAGCCGGCCACGACGTCACCGTCGATCCGAATCGTGGGGAACGAACCGCGCGGGTTCAGTTCGCGCACTTTGGTGGACACCTCGGCGCGTTCCTCGCCCTGGCACTGGTCAACGTCGATGTACTCGTATTGGATTTGGTTGGAGTCGAGCAGTTCCTTGGTCTTCTTGCACCAGCCGCAGGTCGAGAGCGCGTAGAGGGTCACGCGGTGCTTGGCATTTCTTCCCGGGACATGGGTGAACTTCATTAGTGCTTCCTTTCTTTCATTGGTGGCCGCTGGTCTTGCAGGGCGCGCAAATGGCGCCGCCTTCGACTGGCGTCTCGCAATACGGACAGCGGCAATCCTTCTTCTCGGCGCCGGACTGCTTGGCGAGATAGTTCTCAATCGCCTTGTGGAGCGCGTCCGCGCCGAGGTTGGAGCAGTGCATCTTGTTCGGGGGCAGGCCGCCCAGCTCCTTGGCGACGTCGGCATTGGATATCTTCATTGCTTCCTCAATGGTCTTGCCTCGCGCCATCTCGCTCACCATCGAGGATACGGCGATGGCCGCGCCGCAGCCAAAGGTCTTGAACTTTACGTCGGCAAGGATGCCATTCTCAATCTTCACATAGAACGTCATCATGTCCCCGCAGACCGGGTTGCCGATTTCGCCCACGCCGCTGGCGTCCTCAATCTCGCCCACGTTGCGCGGGTTGCGGAAATGCTCCATCACTCGCTCAGAGTACATTAGTTCTCCAATTGGTCGTATAGGTCATATGGGTCATATAGGTCCTATTCCTCACTCGGCTCGTGCTCCTCGCACGAGTCGCCGGGCTTCATCGCGTACGGGTCCTCGCCCTTCATGAACTTCGCGTACAGGGGGGACATCTGCCTCAGGCGCTGGGCGATAGGGGGCAGCTTGTCGAGAAAATGGGTTACGTCGGCGTCGGTCGAGTCCTTGCCCAGGGTCAGGACCAGCGACGACTGGGCCTTGGTATGCAGCAGGCCCATTGCCAGCAGCACGTGCGACGCCTTCAGGGTCTTGGCCGAGCACGACGAACCGGACGCCGCGGCAATCCCTTCGTCATCAAGAAAGAGCAGCATCGCCTCACCCTCGACGAACTCGACCACCACGCTGACCTGGCCGGGCACGCGGCTCGACATCGAACCGGTGAAAATGATATGCTCCAGCTTCCCGGGCAGCTCCTCGAAGATGCGCTGCGCCAGCTTCGTCATCATTGCCGACCATTCGGGCAGCTTTGCCTTCGTTACCGCGGCGGCTGCCCCAAAACCGGCGATTGCGGCCACGTCCTCGGTCCCGGCGCGGCGGTTCTTCTCCTGGAACCCGCCCTCGATGAGTGACGGGATGCGCGTGCCCCGCTTCAGGTACAAGGCAGCCGCACCTTTCGGGCCATAGACCGACATGGCCGGGAACGCATAGGAGTCCACGCCGAGGTCGGCCACGTCAACCGCAATCCGGCCGACCGCGGCAGTGCCGTCAGAATGGAACGGAACCTTGTGCTTGTGGGCAATCGCGGCCAGTTCCTTGATGTTCTGAACGGTGCCGACTTCATAGTTCGCGTGCATCACCGAGACGAGGATTGTCTCGGGTCTGATTGCCGCTTCCAGCTTGTCCGGATGCACGACGCCCTCAGAATCAACCGGCACCTCGGTCACGTCGAAGCCCAGCTTCTTGAGAGACTTCGCCGGCTCAAGGACCGACACGTGCTCGATAGCAGAAACGACAATGTGGTTGCCCTTGTCCTTGCGGGACAGGGCAAAGCCCTTGATGGCAAGGTTGTTCGACTCGGAAGCCGATGCGGTGAACACGATGTCGTCGGGCCGGGAATTGATGAGTGCTGCGACCTGTGCGCGTGCGGCTTCGATTGCCGCTCTGGGCTTGTCTCCCAACCGGTGCAGGCTTGCCGGGTTGCCGAACTCCTCGGAGAGGAACGCCAGCATCGCCTCCCTTGCCTCAGGCAAGAGTGGCGCCGCCGCGGCATGGTCAAAGTAGACCGAGTGCATGATTGTTAGACGGCCTCGGGCGTGGCCGGGGTTCCTTTCCACAGATACAGCATCGCCCTAAGTCTAGAAGTGGGCAGAGCCAAGTCAAATCAGGATTGCGGCGTTCGGGCCGGGTAAGGGAGGACGGTCAATGGTTTGCGGCTCACGGTCTGCGCTGCTGACGGGGGAGACGAACGCGCGGCGGTCAGTTGTCCGATGAAGTCCGAGCGTGCGTTATGGCCTGATTCAGGTTCACAGAATCGTCACCTGCTCCAGCAGCACGCGGTCGCGGATGACCGGCTTGACCGCGTCGTATTCTACGACGTCAACCCGCCGGCCGAGGGCTTCCTCGAGCTCCTGCTTCAGGCCGATAACGTCGAGCAGACTCTGTTCGCCGTCCAGTTCCACCAGAAAATCGACGTCGCTTCCTGCCTTATCGTCGCCGCGCACGACCGAGCCAAACAGACCGGCCCGGCGGGCGCCGTGTCGCCTGAGTATCGGGACGGCCTTTGCCTTAACTTCAGCTATGCTCATGTCCTAACTTACCCTAACTCCGGCACGGCGTCAAGGCAAACGGCGGAGCCGGATACCGCCAGAAGCGTCGAGAGTCGGATTCAGGAGGAGCAGAAGGCAGAATTGCGCCCGGCCAAGTTAGATCCGGGCCGGGAGGATTTGAC
>CAIVTL010000186.1 GCA_903908785.1 Caldifarciminota bacterium
ATCCTGCCCCAGAACTGCCGCCGCCGCCACCGCCACCGCCTCCGCCCGAGAACCCGCCGCCGGAGGACGATGCGGTTGAGAACGACGACATCATGCCGCTGAGGTTGGAGGCGAACGAACTGAAGCCGCTCAGGCCCTGGCCCATCGAGGCAAATGAGGCGCCATGAGCGCCGCCTGCGGCGATGTACCATATCGGCAGGGCCAGGCCCGAGCCCCGCTGTTCGGCCAGCTTCGTCACGTGCTTCAGAAACTCGGTTGCCACGCCCAGCGCCACCGCGTAGACGTAGTACTGCTCCCAGATTGCGAGCAGGTTGACCGGCGCCTGTTCAATGGCCGAGAAGTCGGATAGGAACTTGCGGAAATTCTTCCAGCGTCGGTGCTCGAGGTACGCGGTCTCGGTCCAGCGCAGGATCGCGCTGCCGAGGCCGAGGAACACAACGAAGACCAGCCCGCCGACGACTGCAGTGATTATCAGTCGGGTCGAAGACTCAAAGAACATGACGGATGAAAGCCCACTCACGAAGCTGTACGCGCCGAGTCCGACGCAGACGAGCACCAGCAGCGTGAACGTCCCATACGCCTTGGAGCTGGCCCGTTCTACGAAGTCCGTGCCCAGCGCCTTGCGCCACCACGCCATCCCGGCGTCGAATATCTCTCCGACAAAGGCTCGCACCGCGATGGAGTTGCCGCGGCCGTAGTCCTTGAGGTCGGTCTCGTCGAACTCGGCCCGGCCCCCGGCCACGCGGCCGAAGAAGAACTCAAGCACGCCGGGCGCGAACCCGCCCGCTTTCTCCGCCACTTCCGGCTTCACCAGCCGGAACGAGTAGCGCGTGTGGTGCCCCTCTTTGGTCTCCTGTACGACTACGGCCCCCCGGCGCGCGAGGTCGAGCAGCGTCGCCATCATGCCCGAGAAAAGCGGCTGGGTAAGCGAGGACTTGTCCGGCTTCTGGTGGAGAATCAGCGGCACGACGCACGGCGGCGCTTCCCGCGGCGGCTCGTGCTCATAGATGGCCTCGTAAGATAGCTTCGGCTCCCGACCGTACTTCCGATAGAAGACGATGAGCAGGATGAGCGGCAGCGGTATGAGTAGCAGCAGGCCCAGCGGGAGGAAGAAATACGTCTTGAGCGAGGCGGACAGAAAGTTCCGCTTCTCCTCCGCCAGAATCCGGGCGTAGCTGTTCTGCGTAATCTGCGTAATCTGTGGATAGATGTCCGGGCCGGAAAGGGCCCGCACCTCTACGAACGCATTCTTCGGGATTCCGGCCTGTTCGATGTAGGCGGTGTCCATGGTCCGGGCAAAGGTCAGGCCTCCGGGCGGGGCCGCGGAATGGACGTAGACCTTGAACAGACTCGGGGACGGCACGGGCAGCACGACCCGGACCGCAATTCGACCCATCCTCTCGTGTTCATCCTCAATCACTTTCCAGTAGAACTCGGCCACGTCGGCATAGCGCCTGACCGCGCCGACCACGGTGTAGTCGAGCAGGAACGTCCGTTCTTCGTCCTCGGCTGAATAGCCCCAGCGAATGTAGAGGGACCGAGCCGTATTGGTCAGTTCCTGCGGCTCGACGTCCTGCCACCCGGCGTCGGTTTTCATAGCGAGCCGGTTGAGTCGGATATCGGTAGCGCCCTGCTTACGGAGGTCAATGTCCGCCCAGGAGAAGCTGCCGTCGAACGAATACGTCCGCTCCTGGACCAGGTGGGCGCTGCCGTCAGCCAGCAGCGTAACCTCGGTCCGCACGTCCGGGAAATAGTAGGACTTGGCAGCCGCCAGGAGCGGCAGCAGCAGCAATATTGTCAGATGCCTGAGTCGCAAGTCAACCTCCCTGATTCGGAATACGCCCCGGGAACTCGTAGCTCGCTACGGCAATGGCATCCGGCTGCGGAGCCGTGCCTTGAATCGAGCCAGCACGGTACGGCCGTCCGGCACGCGTCGGGCCAGCGGCGGCGCGCCGACGTAGAAGTACTTTTCGTGCGGCTGATTGATGGCGTTGACGAAGCCGGCGGCGGTGCCCCGGATGTTGCCGAGGTCGCCGGGCTCGACCGCCGGGCCGTACCCGGCCCAGACTGTCACCAGCGCGTCGCCCTCCAGAACCTCCCCCACGATAGGCGGGAACACGCGGGCCGGTGGCACCGCGATGAAGGTGTCGTGCACCAGCGTGTCGAGTGTA
>CAIVTL010000187.1 GCA_903908785.1 Caldifarciminota bacterium
CGGGCTTTATGTCTCGACCGGCATGAGCGGCCACGGGTTCATGTTCGCGCCGGCAATCGGCAAGCTGATGGCCGAACAGATGACCGCAGGCCGTGCCTCCATTCCGCTCGACGAGTTCTTCCTCTCCCGCAGCTTCGGCAAAGCGGAAGCAATGAAGTGACGGGCGGACGCCAGAGGCGTCCGGGGTCCCGTCATCCTGAGTCCGACGAAGAATCTCTCAGCAATCGCTCAGGGCGGAAACTCCAAACTCCAAACCCCAAACTCCAAGGCCGGAATCGGTGAACCGCCAAGGTCGCCAAGAACGCCAAGGGTCGGGTCAGCCAACCTGCAATCGACAATCTACAATCTACAATCTGAAATGACTTGTGGCGTCCGGGGTCCCGTCATCCCGAGTCAGACGAGGGATCTCTCAGCAAGCGCCCAGAGCGGAAACTCCAAACCCCAAACCCCAAATCCCAAACGGGAAACGCGTTGGGCAGGAATTCGCAGGTTACGCAGATGGTTCGGATTCGGGCTTGGGGTTTAGGGTTTGGAGTTTGTGACTTCCCGCGTCCGTGTGCGTCTTGACTCCGATTGCTCCGAAACTACACTTACATATATGTCACGGACGAGCGTTACAGGTCGGCTGTCTGAGCTTGAGACCGCGGTCGAACTCCTGACCGAGCAGGAGTACGACAAGTTCCGCCGTTGGTTCCTTGAGAGGGAATGGGAGGCCTGGGACCGGGACATCGAAACCGACTCTGGTTCAGGCAAACTGGACTTCCTCGTGCAGGAAGCTCACGACGCCAAGCGCTCCGGCAAGCTGCGCGACCTCTGATGCACCACGCAACCGGGCGGTACTGGCGTTGCTATCGCCGGCTGCCCGGAAAAGTGCGGGAACGCGCGGACAAGGCCTTCGTGCTCCTGCGCGAAAACCCCCGTCACCCTTCGCTGCGTTTCAAACCGATAGGGACCTTCTGGTCCGTCCGGATTGGCATCGCGCATCGCGCCCTTGCGGTCGCGGATGGTGACGACTTCATATGGGTGTGGGTCGGCCCCCACGACGAATACGACCGGTTGGTTCACGGGCGCTAGGCGCGCGCCTTCACTCCGCCAACTGCAAACCGACGCCGCGTCGCCCTGAGGGAGTCGGACGAGTCGAAGGGTCTCTTCGTCTGACTAACTCGGTCGCCGTCTGCCGTGAGCCGAACGTTGGGGAGAGGAACGGGCGGGAACAGTTGCGGCCTGGCCAATCGCCTCGTCAATGACCCGGATCGCGCAGGCCTGCAGTGTCCTGTAGTACCCGAGTCGGTCGAGCTCCGCCTGCATCAACTTCGCAACGGTGGGCAGGTTCATCCGCAACTTGCCCTCGCGGTGGAGACGGTACTTGCGTCCCCAGCGGGCAGATACCTGGTGCTCTTCGGGTGTCCAGCGTCGGCCCGGCAACCTGTACCGGCCGAGTGTCTTGGCCCGGCGCATCACCTTGTCGAACACGCTGTGGACCGCGCGTATCTGCGTCGCGCGGTGCGCCATGCCGCGTTGGCGGCGTACGTGGAGGCGTTCGACGGCCTTGTGGCAGGCGCGGGCCGCGTGGAGCACACTCGGGTAGCGGTGCTCGACCGCCGCTCGGGCGTAGAGGTCAACGAGACGGAGTTCGGCTTTCAACCACTTCGTGTGGCGCCATGGGTAGATGAGTTCTCTTATCCTGGGAAGCAGGACGCCGTGAATCCGGGATAGCGACCTCGGCGGCATTTCCCGATAGCGTGCGGGGTGCTGTTGACGCAGGCGGTTCATTGCTGCGGCGCAGGCACGGGCGGCTTCCATCGCGTCGCCGTATGTGCCGTCAGCCATGGCTCGCGCGTGGCGGTCGGCCAACTCGATTTCCTGCCGTGTCCACAGTTGGCGCACCGCGCCGTGGCCCATGTCGCGAGTCCGGGCGCGGAGTCTGTCGACCACGGCCTGCCGGGTCCTGCCGAATTGCAGCCCCAGAGCGCTCAACGCGCGGCACGCGACCGGGGCCGCGGTCGCAATGGTACGGTATTCCCGCTGCACGACCGCACGGGCGAACCGGCTGATGATCTCCTCTTCCGTGGTCGACCACTTCACGGACACCAGTGGACGGCCGAGACGCCGGGCGGTCTTGTTGAGATGGTGCCTGACGCCCGTCGGCGTCCTTCGCCCGGGCAGGCCCAGTCGGTCGAGCGCCTTCCGGCAGTCGGAGACGGCCTCGGTTACGTGCCGGTAGCGGCCCGTTAGGACCGCCCTGGCGAAGCGCTCGGCGACCTCTTCCTCGCCTGCGGCCCATCCGACATATCTTCTGAGCCGACCGTATCGCTCAGTCAGCCGCCACAGCTTTGCAGCTATGGCGGTCCGCGCCGCGGGTATCTGCAAACCGGCCTGCTTCAATGCTTTGCGGCAGTCGGGCACGGCCGCATTGACGTCGGCATACCGGCCGGCGACGACCGCCTGGGCAAAACGTTCGGCGACGTGGGTCTGGGCCGAACTCCAGTGCAGGTATCGCAGCGGCCGCCCCAAGTCGCTCGAACGCTTGCGGAGTTTGTTGCCGATCGTGCGGGAGTCAAGATGGGACAGGAAGCCGGTCCGTCGCAGTGCATCCCGGCAGTCGCCGATAGCCGCGTTCGCGCTGCGGTACCTTTCCCGAATCATCATCTTTGCGAACCGGTCGGCGATGCGAGTCTCGGCCGCACTCCAGCGGTGATACGGAGTGACCCGGCGCTTCCTGCGTGCCGGGGCTGTCGGGAACCGAGCTTTGTGGTTCGGGGTTCGAAGCCTGTTGCCGCGTTGCAGCCCGGTCTTCATTGCGGGATTCTACGGGGGAGACAACCGCGTGTCAAACGGACGGGCGGGCAGCCAGCTTCAAGCTACAGGCCCCAAGCCGCAAGATGCCGGGCAATCGGGGATGGATTGAACCGCCAGAGGCGAAGAGGAAAGGGGAAATGGCGAATGACAGGAGCGGAATGGTGAGCCGCCAAGGCCGCCAAGAGCGCCAAGGTCCGGAGAAGAGTGACCACGGATGAACGCAGATGGACACAGATGGCTCGGAGTCGGGCAGAGGACCTTGGAAACTGGGAACTGGAAACTGGTAACTCGCGCACTGCGTGCGCGGCTTGACTTTGCCTGTATTCAGATGCACAATGCCGTGTGGCAAGATGCTCCGATTCGCCCTCAGGCTGCTGCCGTAGCGAACGGCATTGGGATGGGGGCAATAGTCCTACAACGTCATTAGGTTGTTATTGCCTGACAACAAGCCACTCGGGTTGTATGTGACGAGTGCCAGTACGATGAGGATGCCACACGTGATGCTAAACGTTACATACTCGCCGCTTGTCGGCCTCCTGCTCAAGGCGCTGCTGATACTCATCCCGTGAACTCTGCGAACCGTAAACGCAAGTCCGAGGTTCTCTTCGGTGAGTGGTGAGCTTGACCGAGGTCGTGCCCGCCGCAATGCGGTCAGCGTCCCCGGAGTGCCGGTTCCGTTCACTCGACCACTTGACCACTGGGCCACATGACCACTTCTCGTTCCGCTTGACTTTGCATGGATTCAGATGCACAATGCCGGGTGGCAAGATACTCCGATTCGCCGTCCGGCTGTCGCCCGACTGCGTTGGAATCGAAGGTGTGTAAATAGGAATGTACTGCATCGTTCCCCCGCAAGGTAGTGCAGCGCTATTCATGCCACTGTGGGTCATGATCAAGCGTGCCGAGGCCTCGCTCGCACTAGTGTGGCTCGGGTTGGACATCTATCCCTCTGTCGCAAGCGGAGAGTATGAATTCAAGGTGGCGACAGACTACTCGGAGGCACTGCGCGAGTTTGCCTCCTCTGAACTTAAGAGCTGCTACCCCGCAGCAGCCCAACAGACCATAGTCTTCCTGTGGAGTGCTCTCGAATGCGGCGTAAGGGAACTGGCCGTGGCGCTGCTGCGGTTCTATCCCGAGATGCTGCAGGAGAGTCGGTTCGCCAAGATGCGCAGCCGAGCAGGCGAGGCCTCTCCCGTCGGAATTCAGGTGACACGGAATTCAGGTGACACAATAAAAGATTCCTGAGGGCCGGCACGCGCGTCAAGGCTGCGGGCCAGAGGCCGACGGCTTGCGGCTGACGGCCGAGCGAGTTCAAGTCCTGTTTCAACTCGAGACAGAGCCCGGCCCGAGTAACGGCCCGGGCGCTACGGC
>CAIVTL010000188.1 GCA_903908785.1 Caldifarciminota bacterium
CTTCGCAGGAACCAATCGCGATATCCACCGAGCGGGCAAACTCCTTTGCGCTGCGTCGGGCCGCCCCCTCCACGAGGTTCATCGGTATGGAATCGCGGGTCACACAGCCTTCTGGAGCCGCCGTGGGAAACGATACGACCCAGGTCTGCGGGTCATCTTCTTGGCCTACTTCCGGCACGAAGTCAAAGCCCTGCGATACCATCATGTAGAACAGCGGGTCCATCCCCGAGATGCGGTAACGGCGGATGTAGTACTGGTCGTAGCGCGGGTGGCACCCAGAAGAAGAATCCACCAAAAGACTGACGGTTCCGCTCGGTTTCACGCAGGTCGTCGCTGCTGGCATCGGTACGCCGAGCACGTCGGATACCTGAGCTGCGGTACACAGAACTTCAGCCTTCAAAGTCTTCAAGTTCTCTGCGGTCAGCAGGTGCGGTGCGTCCATCATCCCCGTCAACGAAACACCCAAAAGCCGCTCTTCGTTGCAGTTCTCAGCCCACTCCTTCCTGAGGAAAGGGAAGTACGTCAGGGTACTTTGGACGCAGCCGATGATCGTAGCTAGACGAGCTTTACGTTTAAGGTTGTCCAAGGAATCGGTCGAACGCATTATCACTTCAGACAAATTACAGAACTGTTTGTCGCGAAGCATGATCTCGCCGCAGGGGTTCAATCCTCTAATAAGACCTTTGTTCCTGCGGTCCGGCGCTCCGCTGCGCGCGGCTTCCAGGTTGAAGATGCCGCGTTCGCCCGTGCCGGAATCGCGCAGTGCTTTCCACTCGATGTCGAACTGCTCGCGGGTAGGTTTGGTTCGGTAGATGGCCGAGTTGTTGGCCATAGCTCTGTGGGGAGGGAACGGCCAGGCTTTTGCGCCGCGCATATCGCCGTCCTCGAGGTCAGAGAGACTGATCTCACTAGACCTTCTTACTCCCCCGACCACCACGATCTCGGCGATCTTGTTGCAGATATCGTGGCATTCTATGGGCTTAAGGCGACGACAGGTCGCGGCATTGAAGGTGTCTCGAATGAACTGATGCAGCTCTACCAGAGGTTCTGGACCAGAAGCTCGACCGCCCATAGTCTTGAGGCGCGTGCCTTTGGCGCGGACATTGGAGTAGTCCATCGCCAGGTCGTCCCCAGCGTACAGCGAGGTCATCAGCGATCGGACAGACTCAGCCCAGGCTTCACGCGAGTCACCGACGATATGCGTGGCGCTAGCAGCATGGACGTAAGGTGGGACGCACGGCAACTTGCTCACGGACTCTTGGGACACGTCGAAGCCGAAACCGGCGCCGCACATAAGTATGTATAGGCACTCGGCGAAGGCGTCTACTGAGTCTATAGAGCAAAAACTACAGTTGTACGCGGTCAGATTATCTTTCTCCACGGCAGGTCCGGCAGCCCAGAGCGCCCGCATCGAGGGCATGACCTCGAAAGCCAAGATCGCCTGCTCCACCTCGATCAGGGTCGCTTCGCTGAGCTTGCCGGCTGCCTGCTTGCGGAACGTGGTCATGTATCTAGCTACAGTCTCGTCCCAGGTCTCACGCCGCTTCTTGGTGTC
>CAIVTL010000189.1 GCA_903908785.1 Caldifarciminota bacterium
GAGAGCCCGGAAAGCGGACCGCCGAATCTGGGGATGGCCTGAGAGATGCTTCGACTCGTCCGACTCGTGACGCTTCGCGACCGCAGGAACGAGCAGGGCAACAGTTCCTGTCGTCTGTGGAATCTGCGAAATCTGTGGATAGAACTCCGGTTCTGGACTGGTTTGTGGCCGCGAGCACCGACAGCCAGCGCGAGCGCCTCTCCTCCATCATCGGCCCCGGGCCACACTACTTCACCGGCAGTCTGAGCGCCGGGTTCATTGCCGCGACGCTCGGCTTCGCGCTACTGACCGAGCGGGAAATCTACGGTACGCCCGTCTTCCATCCGCCGCGACGCCGGTTCAAGGGCCTGCCGATTGACAATATCGTCTCGCTCCGGCCCGGCGACTACGTCGTGCACATTGACTACGGCATCGGTTCGTTCGAGGGAACGCGCCGGATGACCCATGAGGTCCAAGTCCAAAGTCCAAAGTCCAAAGTCCAAAGTCAGGAGCCGGAAGCGGCGACCGAATGCATCGAGAAGGACTACATCGTTATCGCGTACGCCGGCGGCGACAAGGTCTACGTGCCGGTTGAGAACATCGGCCTGCTCGACCGGTACGTCGGTTCCGACGACGCAGTGCCCGCGCTTGACCGGCTGGGTGGCAGGTCATGGCTTAACGCCAAGGCCAAGGCCGCCCACGCCAGCGCCGAGTGTGCTGAGGAACTGCTTGAGATTTACGCGCGCCGGGCAACGGCTCGCGGCATTCAGTTCGGCCGCGACGGCAAGTGGCAGGCCGAGCTTGAGGCGTCATTCCCCTACGAGGAGACTCCGGACCAACTCAAGGTCATGGCCGATGTCAAACGCGACATGGAAGCCCCGCGCCCGATGGACCGGCTCATCTGCGGCGACGTCGGCTATGGCAAGACCGAAATCGCGCTGCGGGCCGCCTTCAAGGCGGCATCGGACATGAAGCAGGTCGCGGTCCTCGCGCCAACCACGATTCTGTGCTACCAGCACTACGCGACGTTCCGGAAGCGTCTGGCCCGGTTCCCGCTTCGGGTCGAGATGCTCTCGCGGCTCGTCCCTCCGGCGACCCAGACCGAAATCCGCGCCGGGCTGAAGTCGGGCGTGATTGACATCGTCGTCGGTACGCACCAACTACTCAACCCGAGACTCGCGTACCACGATTTGGGCCTGCTGATAATCGACGAGGAGCAGAAGTTCGGGGTGAAGCAGAAAGAGCGCATCCGGGCGGCACGGGCCAATGTTGACGTGTTGACCCTGACCGCGACGCCGATTCCGCGCACGCTCTACATGTCGCTGTCCGGGCTGCGAGACATCTCGCAGATTCACACCGCGCCGCCGGGCCGCCGCGAAATCGCGACCGAAGTCGCGACCTGGGACGACCGCCTCATCTGCGACTACGTCACCCGCGAGCTCAGTCGCGGCGGCCAGGTCTTCTTTGTCCACAATGAGATTGAGTCCATCACCGAGGTCGCGAAGCGACTCCAGCGAATCCTGCCCGGAACCCGGTTCGCCATCGCGCACGGCCAGATATCGGGCCGGCAGATGGCGGACATCTACGTCGGCTTCGCCGCCGGCGAGTACCAGATGCTGCTCTCTACCGCCATTATCGAATCCGGCCTCGACCTGCCCAACGTCAACACCATCATCGTCAATCGCGCGGACCGGTTCGGCCTCTCCGACCTGCACCAGTTGCGCGGACGGGTAGGCCGATCCGAGGCGCAGGCTTATGCCCTGTTCCTGACTTCGGCCCACCGCGAAATTACGGAGGACGCACGCAAACGCCTCTCGGCCCTGCTCGCCTACTCGCAGCTCGGGTCCGGCTTCAAGCTGGCCTTGCGCGACATGGAAATCAGGGGCGTGGGCAACCTGCTCGGCACCGAGCAGCACGGCCAGGTCGCGCGGGTCGGGTTCAACCTGTACACCCAGATGCTCAAGGAGGCCGTGGCGCGGCTCAAAGGCGAGGCCGTGACCGTCGAGCCCGAGCTTTCACTCGACGTATCCGCCTATATCCCGAAGGAGTACGTTGCCGACTCGTTCGAACGCGTCGCGCTCTACAAACGCCTGCTCGCGGTCGAGAGCGAACCGGAACTCGAAGAACTGCGCGCTGAACTGGTCGACCGGTTCGGCCGTTACCCGGCCCCGGTCGAAACCCTGTTCCTCATCGCGCTGGTTCGAGTCCGCAGCCGCAAGCTCGGGCTACTCAAGGTGAGCCTGAAGAACCACATCGCGACGATTGTCCGCGCGGACAAGACGGTCACGGCCAAAGGCGGAATCGACGAGCTACTGGCCTGGCTGAAGCGCGGCGCGTAGCCCGGCAATCTCAATCCGGCGGCCCTGTCCATCGACGCTCATCCGAACACGGATTGTCATGTCCGGCAAGACCTTCTCCGCCCGCTCCGCCCACTCGATGAGGCAGACTCCGTCGCCGTCAAGATAGGAATCGAACCCGATTGACTCAAAGTCGCTACCCTCGTTCAGACGGTACAGGTCAACGTGGTACACCGGCAACATGCCGGCATATTCCGTGACGATGACAAACGACGGACTCTTCACGACGTCCGCAACGCCCAGCCCGGCGGCCACACCCTTTATCATCGTCGTCTTGCCAGCCCCAAGGTCGCCATAGAAAGCTACAACATCGCCGGACCTCAGGTTTGACGCAAGAGTGCGGCCGAGATAAATTGTCTCGGCCGCACTAGAAGTCTCGAAACAGGTCAATACGTGCTGCGCTCCAACTACATCAACTCAAC
>CAIVTL010000190.1 GCA_903908785.1 Caldifarciminota bacterium
CCTGGAATCAGAACAGGACCGCGCCAAGCTCGCCGAGCCGGAGCTCTATCTCGGACAATACCTCGACCGGCTGGTCATTCTCGACGAGGTGCATCGCGCGCCCGGCCTGTTCCCGGTGCTGCGAGGGCTGATTGACCGCAGCCGCCGTCGGGGCGCGGCCAACGGCCGCTATCTCCTGCTCGGTTCGGCCTCGCTCGACCTGCTCCGGCAATCCGGCGAATCCCTGGCCGGCCGTATCCGCTATCTGGAGCTTGCCCCGTTCTCGGTGCTCGAACCCACGAAAGCCCCGTCCGACAAACTCTGGCTGCGCGGAGGTTTCCCGGACAGCCTGCTCGCGAAGAACGATCCCTCAAGCCTGCGCTGGCGGCAGGATTTCATCCGCACCTATCTCGAACGCGACATACCGCAGTTCGGGCCAAGGATTGCCGCCGAAACCCTGCGTCGCTTCTGGACTATGCTCGCCCACCGCCAGGGCAGCCTCCTGAACGCGGCCGACCTCGCGCGCAGCCTCGGCGTGGATGCCAAGACTGTGGCACACTACCTTGACCTGCTCGTAGACCTGCTCCTCGTACGCCGCCTGCCGCCATGGCACGCCAACGTCGGCAAGCGGCTCACCAAGTCTCCCCGCGTCTTCCTGCGCGACAGCGGCATCCTGCACGCACTCCTGGTCATCGCCGACCTCGACGGCCTGCTCGCGCATCCCGTGTTGGGCGCAAGCTGGGAAGGCTTCGTCATCGAGAACCTGCTTTCGGTCGCACCGGACGGACTGACGGGTTACTACTACCGCACCAGCGGCGGGGCGGAGATCGACCTCCTGCTGGTTTTCCCCGGCGGTGAGCGCTGGGCGGTCGAAGTCAAACGGAGCCTCAAGCCGAAGCTCGAACGGGGCTTCCACGAGGCCTGCGCGGACCTGAAACCTGCCCGGCGTTTCCTCGTTTACCCCGGAGCCGAGCGCTACCCGCTGGCTGCCGATGTCGAGGCCCTGCCTCTCCCGGAGCTCGCCAGTGAAGTGCGCCGGCGTGCAGGCAGACTCCGCTAACCACCGGCGCAAAGTTCCCCTGCAAAGACGGTCCGGTCCTCCGCCTCGACGAAATCCCGTGGTCGAACTACCCCGGATTACTGTCTCGTCTTGCGCGCTGCGAACGAGAAGGCAAGATGCTCGGCCACGCCCACGTCCTCCATGCGGCAGTCAAGTTCGGCCTGCACGCAACCAAACGCGAGCGAGCCGGTGCCGTCTGCCTCTATGGTCAGCTTGGCCGGGGCGGGCGTGTCAAACGAGCAGCCGTGCGTCAGGAATCTCCTGCCGTGTCGCCGGGGATTCGTGGTTCACGAGAATGAACCGCGCGACATGGTTGGAGCCCGGTTCGCATCACAAGACGCCTACGCGAGACCGGGGAACGGAAAGCGGAGGCCCGCACGGCCAATCTGCAATCTGGAATCTTGAATCTGCAATGGTCCGGCTGCGTCCGGCTTCGCCGCCGCCTGCCGGTTGCGCTGTTTGACCATCCGTGCGATGCTGGTAGAATTGGACGTATGGTACAAGCATGGAGCCGATTCGCGATCCCGCACCCCACGCTCAAGAAACGGCGGGGTTGGCGCAAGATGACCGCACAACGTACCGCCGCCGGGAGGACAGAATGAACACAGCCAAAGACGAGGTCCGGCAACTGCTTGACCGCGTGCCAGACGATGCATCACTGGAAGACATCCAGTACCACATCTACGTCTGCCAGAAGCCGGACCACGGTCTCACGGCTGCTGACCAAGGCCGCGTGCTGACACAGGACGAGGTCGAACGCCGGATGGCCCGGTGGCTCGAACAGTAGTCTGGTCTGAAACCGCGTGGCACGACCTGGAACAGGTGGCAGACTACATCGCCCAGGACTCCCGCCACTACGCCGCAGCCTTTGTCCGCGAAGTCCGTGACGCTGCGCGATCACTCGCGACGTTCGCCGAGCGCGGCCGCATTGTCCCTGAACTCAGCGACCCGGCTGTACGCGAACTCTTCGTGGGCAGATATCGCCTGATGTACCGGCTGGTGGAATCGACGGTTCAGATTGTCGCGTTCGTTCACGGCGCGCGCGACTTCCGCAACCTCTAGCTCGCCGACCGAGACCCGCTCTGACCTCGCCGCGTCCTCATCCGTCACTCGCGCTTTCCCGCGGTGGGAATTATCCTACCATGTCGCTTGAGGATTCGTGGTTCACGAGAATGAACCGCGCGACATGGTTGGAGCCCGGTTCGCATCATAAGACGCCTACGCGAGACCGGGGAACGGAAAGCGGAGGCCCGCGGCTAATCTACAATCTGGAATCTTGAATTTGGAATGGGAAGGGTCGGGAATGACGTTGCGTCAGGAATCTTTTGTTGCGTCCCCGGACTACGCCTCCGCTTCCCGCGGGGCAGATGTCACCCTTCTGCAATTGGTGGCCAAAATCACCGGCTGCAGCCGGAGCGACTGCGTCAAGGTATAGGCCGGCGGGAGAGCCCGTGGCTCAGCGGCGAGAGGTCGGGCGAGGCGTCACGCTCAGCGGCCGGCCAGACCCTTGCCGGCGCTCCACGCCCTCGCCAGTTCTTCGCCCACCGCCCAGTAACGGTTGTCCGGCATCGTGAGCATGAAGGGATTCAGCTTCTTGATGTCGGGCTTCCCGTCGGTCAGGCACGTTTCGTCGGCGTAGGCCGAGACTATCTCGCCGATGAAAAGCTCCTCAACCGCGAGTTCGACAGTCTGCACCAGCCGGCATTCCATCGCGACCGGGCAGGCTTTCGCCATGGGCGCGTGCTTCAGCTCGCCGGAGAACGACTCAAACAACCCCGACTTGTCGGTTCGCGCCCCGGAAACCAGCCCGGCGTAGTCGACCTGCTGCAGCAGGTCAATCGAGGGAACACAGACGCTGAACTCCCGGTGCTGTCTGATGCCGCGGTTCGTGTGGTGCATCTTCCCCAACGCCGCGAGTATCATCGGCGGGTTGGGGTGGCAGCGCGTCACCCACGCTGCAGCGAGGAAGTTGGGCTTTCCGTCCACCTCCGCTCCAATCAGGGTCATCGGCATCGGGTAGACAAAAGCGCTATTCGGTATCTTCGTCTTGCTCAAGTTGCCTCCGGGGTTACTGTCGTTCTGCAAAGTCGGCGTTTCTGTCCAGCGTATTCCAGCGTCCGAAGACGTCGAGGATGGTCTGCTCGACCTTGGCGCAAACCGCGGCCATGAGTTGCGTGGCTTTGGCCGGGTTGAAGTCGGGGAAGCCTTCTCCTTTCTTGGACAGGATGATTGAGCCTGGGAACGGGAGCGCGGCAAGGCCGGGACGGGCGAGAAAGGCCAGCTCCTTTTTGTACTCCTGCCTGCGGACCTGCTCCGGATGGTCAACCATGACCAGCGCCGTCTCGTCGGTGCCCGCGTGCCCGCCCGCGTGGCCGTAGACCTGCCTGACTTCTTCGTCACAGAGCGTCCACCAGTCAATCACCATGCTGTAGGCCTGCTTGTCGCGGTACAGGCGGACCGAGACGTTCTTCAGGGCTTCGGTGTTCCCGCCGTGGCCGTTCAAGAAGACGATTCGTCTGAAACCGGCATCGGCCAGGCCCGCCGCGACCTCGGATACGTACCGCTCAAACGTGTCGGGCAGAACGGTGACCGAGCCGGGATAGGGCAGAAGTGACTTCGTGATGCCGTAGTGGACTGCCGGGGCAATGAGCGCGTTCACCGGTACGGCGATACGTTCAGCGACGGAGAGTGGTATCTGGTTGTCGGTGCCGAGCCCGGTCACGCCGTGGGCTTCGATGGTGCCGACCGGCACGAGCACGGCAGCGGTCCTCTTCGGCACAAGGCGCTTGAACTCCATCCAGTTCAGTTCTTCAAGCCGGCGGGTGCGCAGCGTCGTCTTCATTGGCTGGTGAGAATACGGCCGCGGACGCCGGGCGTCAAGCCAAGGAGAAGTGCTCCGGTGCACAAGTGCTCCAGTGCTCAAGTGCGTGGATTCCGGACCGCTGCACCGCGCTGTCCCCGTGCTTGATTCGGCGCGGGTTTTGGATACTCTGGCAGGGGTAAGGAAAGGGAGTGGGGAGTAGAGAGCAGGGAGTCGGTGACGGACAATGAAGAGAAGAGGAGAGAGCTGATGAAGAGACTGACAGTGATGGTTCTGGCGCTGGCGGTTGTGGCCGGCAGCGCGTTCGCAACCCCGCTGGTCGGGCGCAGCGGCGCGACCCTGAAGCCGTTCCAGTTGCTGGGCTGGCTCAACGCCGGCTGGGTACGGTCGGAGAAAGGTTACAATTGGGACAGCCTGGCCTACATAGCGCTGCCGACGGCGTCCAAGATGTCCGCGGCGAGCGCCGAGTTGACGGCGTCAATCGGCCTGCCCGGCAAGCTGGAGCTTACAGCGGTGGCACCGCTGCTGATGAAGCAGGGGAACACGCAGAGCTCGACCGGACTCGGCGACGTGATTGTGTATGCACGGTACGGCATCCTGCAGAGCCCGCTGCTGCCGGTGAAGCTGGCGGCCTTGCTCGGGGTGAAGCTGCCGACTTCGAGCAAGGACGCAATCCCCGCGCTTGGACGTGCGTCGACCGACATCGGCCTCGGGCTGTCAGCGCTGACCATGAGCCTGGGCAAGGTGGCTGTCCATGCGCGGGCCGGCTACTGGCTGAACGGCAAGATCAACGACACGACCAAGATCGGCAATCAGATGGAGTACTTGCTGGTTGGCGACTATGCCGTAAGCAAGTGCTTCACTCCCGAACTGGCTTTGTCGGGTCTGATGAGCGGCCAGCGTCTCGTGAACGGGACTGCGGTGCCCAAGACCCAGTCCGGCATTCACAACGTCGGGTTGCTGCTGATGTTCAAGCCGCTGCCGATGCTCGTGGTCCGGCCCAAGGTCTCGATGCCTCTAGAGTTCCTCTGCCAGGGCGCGAGCGTCTCCGGTCCGGCGGTCGGACTCGACGTCTGGGCAACCCTGCCGTGACGGACGCAATCCTCCGGGCTTGGAACGGAGTCTAAGGCGTATGGCTAACTCTATAGGCGATGTGTTCCACTGTGAAAGCTGCGGCGCGGAAGTGACTGTAACCAAGGCCTGCACCTGCAAAGAGTGTGGGGTAACCTGTTGCGGCAAGCCGATGAAGGCGAAGGACGCTCCGGCCAAGAAGGCCGGCGGCTGCAACTGCTGCGGTTGACGACTCGGAAGTAGCCGGGTCGAACTAGGTTCAAATGGGCATTGCGGCCCGGCCTTGTGGCCGGGCCGCTGTCGTTGTCTTGACTTGCAGTCGCCTTTGGCCTAAGCTGGCAGCGTGACCGACCGTCGTACCGACCGCATCATCGACGTCAATCTGAATCGGCTGAGCGAAGGCCTGCGGGTCGTCGAGGACGTTGTGCGGCTCGGGTTGGAGAAGCCGCGGCTGCTGGCCGGAGTCAGAAGCCTCAGGACCCGAATCGGCAAGGAGACGCGCGCGCTCCGGAAGCGCGTCATCCTGAGTCGGCAGAGCGAGACCGACCTCGGGCGCGGTGACCGGTTCGACCGGGCGAAACGGAAGAGCCTTGAAGACGTGCTGCTGGCCAACTTCAAACGGGCCGAGGAAGCGGCGCGCGTGCTGGAAGAGGGTTGAAGCTGTCCGACAGGGCGCTCGCCGCCCGGCTCAAGGCCGTGAGGTTCAGGCTGTACGACCTGGAGAAGCTGACCGCAGTTGCGGTCAGCCAAGTCAAAGTGCAGAGTGCAAAATGCAGAATGCAGAATGAGGAGCGGGGAACATGAAATGGACTTTGCCGCTGTGCGGTGTTACTCTGCCGGCCGCGAGCGGTCGGGCTGAGCCAGTCGGCTTGACTTAGGGGCGGTGAAATCTATACTCTGCGAGCATTGATGATTACAGAATGCAGGAGGTAAGATGGCCAAAGATGACGAGAAGACCAAAGCCCTGGGCAATGCCCTGGGACAGATTGAGAAGCAGTTCGGCAAAGGCGCGATAATGCGGCTCGGCCAGGACACGCCCGCAGTAAGTTGCGAGGCGATTCCGACCGGTTCCATCGGGCTGGATGCGGTGCTGGGCATCGGCGGCGTGCCGCGCGGCCGGATTGTGGAGATTTACGGGCCCGAAGGGTCGGGCAAGACCACGCTCGTGCTCAACATCGTCGCCCAGTGCCAGAAGCTCGGCGGGACCGCGGCGTTCATCGACGCCGAGAACGGGCTCGACCCGAACTACGCCAAGGCGCTCGGGGTCAACCTCGACGAACTGCTGGTGTCGCAGCCGGATTCGGGCGAGCAGGCGCTGGAAATCGCCGAGATGCTGACCCGCTCCGGCGGGATTGACCTCTTCGTTGTTGATTCGGTCGCGGCGCTGGTGCCGCGGGCCGAGATTGAAGGCGAGATGGGCGACGCGTTCGTCGGGGTGCAGGCGCGGCTGATGTCGCAGGCGATGCGCAAGCTCTCCGGTGTGGCCGCGCGCTCCAAGACCTGCGCTATCTTCATCAACCAGATTCGTCACAAAATCGGCGTCATGTTCGGCAGCCCGGAAACCACCACCGGCGGACTCGCCCTGAAGTTCTATGCCACCATGCGGTTCGACATCCGGCGCATCGCCGCCATCAAGAAGGATGAAGATGTCATCGGCAGCCGGACCCGCGTGAAGGTCGTGAAGAACAAGGTCGCCCCGCCGTTCCGCGAGGCCGAGTTCGACCTGATTTACGGCAAGGGCATTTCACGCCTCGGCGAACTGGTGGACATGGGCGCAGAGCACGGAGTATTCACCAAGTCCGGCACCTGGTACGCGTTCGGTGAGATGCGCATCGGCCAGGGACGCGACGCGGCGATTGACTTCCTGAAGGAGAACGCGCCGGTCGCGGCCAAGGCTGAGATACAGCTCTACGAGAAGATGAAGATACCCCGGGCCAGCAGGATAGTGCAGCGCGAAGCCGTCCCGGAAACCGACACAGACGCCGCGAAGGCGCGAAAGACGAAGAGCTGAAGAGAGATCGAGGGATAGAGGGATCAAGGGATAGAGTGGCGTACGAATCTGTGAAATCTGCGTAATCTGCGGATAAGATCCGGTTCCGGTCGTGAAGATAACCGCGCTCCAGCCGCAAGTAAGAAATAAGCGGCGGGTCTCGGTCTTCCTTGACGGAACGTTCCTTTTCGGACTGTCCAGCGAGACGGTAGGCGCGCTCGGCCTGCGCGTGGGGCTTGATGTCGACCGCGCCGACCTCGACCGGATTGCCCACGAAGAGCAGTTGCACGCGGCGCGCCAGTACGCGTTCCTGCTGCTTTCCTACAAAGCAAGGACCACGAGCGAGCTGACGCAGCGGCTGACGCGCAAGGGCTTCGTGCCGGACATCGTTTCCCATACGTTGCAGAGACTGGCGGAGTTGAAGATGGTTGACGACGCGGGGTTTGCGAAGCGGTTTGCCGAAGACCGTATCGCCATCGGGCACAAGGGCAAGTGGCGCGTGAGGGGCGAACTCCTCAAGCGCGGCATCGACCGTCACCAGATAGACGCGGCGCTCGAACAGGCGCCGGACGAGACGGCGGCCGCGCGGGAGGTCGCCGAGAAGTACCTGAGCCGCAACAAGCGGCTGGAACCGGCCGTGCTCAAGCGCAGGCTCTATGCCCTACTCGCCCGCCGCGGCTTCTCATTGGACACGATTCGCCAGGTCACAAGCCTTGATGAGGCCGAATCCGCTTGACCGGCGCTGCATTCTGTTGCGCCGAGCAGGTTTAGCTATACAATAGAGCCGCAATGAACCACCGCGAGTTGCGCCGGACGTTTCTTGAGTTCTACGGCCAGCGGGAACACAAGATAGTTCCGAGTTCGTCCCTGATTCCGCGGGACGACCCGACCATGCTCTTTACCAGTGCCGGGATGGTGCAGTTCAAGCCGTATTGGGCGGGCACGGTTGAGCTGCCGTATCGCCGGGCGACTTCAATCCAGAAGTGCCTGCGCGCTTCCGACCTCGACCGGGTGGGCAAGACGCCGCGCCATGGCACGTTCTTCGAGATGCTGGGCAACTTCTCGTTCGGGGACTACTTCAAGTATGAGGCGATTCCGTGGGCGTGGGAATACCTGACCCAGGTCGTGAAACTCGACGCGGACCGGTTATACGCCTCGGTCTTCGAGGAAGATGACGAGGCCTACAACATCTGGCGCACCAGGGTCGGTCTCCCGGCGGAGAGAGTCGTGCGCCTTGGGGCCAAAGACAACTTCTGGGGCCCGGTCGGCGGCGGCGGCGCTTGCGGGCCGTGCTCGGAAATCTACGTTGACCTCGGGGCCGAACTCGGCTGCGGCAAGGCGACGTGCGCGCCGGGGTGCGACTGCGACCGGTTCAGCGAGGTCTACAACATTGTTTTCCCGCAGTACAACCAGTTGCCCGGCGGCACGCGCGAGCCGCTGAAGAACCGCGGCATTGATACCGGCATGGGCATGGAGCGGCTGGCGATGGTGTCTCAGAAGAAAAAGACGATATTCGAGACCGACCTGTTCGCCCCGATTATCAAGGCGACCGCGAAGATGCTCAATCTCGAAGCGAGAGGCGAGAAGCGAGAGGCGGGAGGTGCGGTGCAGCAGATGCTCTGCGTTGCGGCGGACCATGCGCGGGCGCTGACCTTTGCCATTGCCGACGGCGCGATACCGTCGAACGATGGACGCGGTTACATCCTGCGCAGCATCCTGCGCCGGGCATTGCTCATCGCCGGGCGGCAGGGGGTGCACGAACCCTTTTTGTACAAGGTCTCGGGCGAAGTGGTTGACCTGATGCGGCAGTGGTACCCGGAAGTCGTGGCCAAGCGCGAGCAGGCCGCGATGATTATCAAGTCCGAGGAGGAGCGGTTCCTGCGGACGCTCGATGACGGGCTTGAGCGCTGGGAAGACGTGCTGGCGCGGCACCGGCGCGATGGCCTGATTCCGGGCGAAGACCTGTTCAAGCTGCACGATACGTTCGGGTTCCACATCGAGCTGGTCAAGGAACTGGCCGAGGAAGCAGGCGTGCGGCTGGATACCGAAGGTTTTAAGCGGGCGATGCAGGAACAGCGCGAACGTAGCCGGAAGGAAACGCTCACGACCCAGGCCGCGGCAGCGACTGGCGCGAAAGACGGCCTGCTGGCCACGGAGTTCGTCGGGTACGACTGCGACGAGACCAACACCGAGATTCAGAGCTTCGCGCAACTGCCGGACGGGCCATACGAAGTCGTGCTGAAACAGAGTCCGTTCTACGCCGAAATGGGCGGGCAGGTTGGTGATACCGGCCGGATTATCGGTGAGGGGTTTGAGCTTGAGGTGCTGGGTACGTTTACGAAGCACGGCGTGCCCACGTGCAAGGCGAAGCTGGTACGGGGCGAGGTCAG
>CAIVTL010000191.1 GCA_903908785.1 Caldifarciminota bacterium
GTCCAGCGCGTGCAGGAACACACCGAAGATCGGCCAGATACCGGCGCCGAAATAGACGATTCCATCTACAACGACCGGCCCGCCGCGCACCGGCCAGAAGGAGACCAGATGTCCGTTGCCGAGCTGGCGGTAGTCGGGACGCTCGGCCGGCGCGCCGCGTGATTTCCAGAGCAGCTTCCCCGTCTGCGCCGCCAGACAGTAGAGATATCCGTCGTCCGAGCCGACATAGACCTTGTCGTTTGCCGGGCTGTAGAAGAGCGCGACCGGGTGAGACGCGACCGGAATTGTGGTTACCCAGTGATTCTGCGTGCCGTCTATCACCGAGATGGAGTTGCCGCTGTAGTTGGCACAGTAAAGGAGGTCGGAGCGCGTCGAGTAGGCGGCGGCGCAGGGCTGCTCAGCGACCGCGACCGTGGCGAGGACCGCGCCGTCGGCCGCGTCCATCACGGTGACGTTGTACCCGCCCCGGTTGACCGAGTAGACCTTGTTGCCGGCCGGGTTATACGCGAGCGCAACCGGCGTGTCGCCGACCGGAGTCGTGGAAAGCAGGGAGTCGGTCGCCGTGGAGATGACCGAAACCGAGGCGCTGTCGCGGTTGGCGCAGAAGAGCAGGTTGCCGGTCGTGACCAGCGCGCAGGGGTACTTACCGGTACTGACCGTGCCGACCTCGGTGTCGGGGCCGCAGGCGATGACCGAGACCTCGTTGCTTGCGCTGTTGGCGGTGTAGACCTTGTCCCAGCCGGTATTGCAGGTGATGGCGACGGGGTCGGTGCCGACGTCGGCCGCGCCCAGCACCGAGCTGGTCGCGCAGTCAATCACGGTTACTTTGTGGTCGGTCATGTCCGCGCAGTAGACCCGGTTGCGACCCGAATGGTAGCAGAGCGCGACCGGGCCGCGGTCGACCGGAATTGAGGCGACCAGGCTGTTGCTCGCGCCGTCTATGACGCTGACGTTGTCCGAGAAGTTGTTCGCGGAATAGACGCGGTTCTGGGCCGGGTTGTAGCAGAACGCGAACGGCCGCTCCCACGTGCGCAGGCTCGCCACGACGTTGTGCGTCGCCCCGTCGATAATGGTGATGACGTTGCCCGGCTGGGCCGCGCTGTAGGCCTTGCCGGAAGCGGTGTCGCACGCCAGCCCGACCGGGCCGTCGCCAGCGGGCAGGGTTGCGATTACGCCGTTCGTCCTGCCGTCAATCACGCTGACCGAATCGTTGTCCCGGTTGGCACAGTAGATGAGATTTCGCACCGGGTCGCAGGCGAGCGCGCACGGGGTCCGCTTCACGCGCACGGTCGCGACGAGATTGTCGGTGCTGCCGTCAATCACGGTGACGGTGCCGGCGCCGAAGTTCGCGCAATATATCCAGTCGGTCACGGGATTGTAGACGAGGGCGCAGGGCTCAAGGCCGGCGTTTACGGTCTTGATGACCGAGTCGGTTGAGCCGTTGATAATCGTCACGTCCTGGCCGGAGAAGTTCGCGCAGTATACCTTGTCGTGCATCGGGTTATAGACCAGGGCGCGGGGCGAATTGCCGGCGGGAATGGTCGCCAGCACGGTGTCCGGGTCGGCGTCGAGCACGGTGACGTCGTCGCTCGCGTCGTTGGCGGTGTAGACCTTGTTCCTGACCGCGTTGTGGCATAGGGCTACCGGCCGGTTGCCGACATCGACGGTGCGCAGGACGCCGTTTGAGGCCCCGTCAATTACGGTGACATTGTCGTCGAAGGAATTGGCGCAATAGACCCTGTTGCCGGCCGGGTTGTAGCACAGGTCGCGGGGGCCGTTGCCGACCGGCAGCGCCGCAACCACGACGTTGGTTTCGGCGTCAATGATGCAGACGCTGTCGGCTTCGAACCGGACGCAGTAAATCTTGTTGCTGGTCGGGTTGTAGCCCATCACGGAAACCCCGGGGCCGACGCTGATGTTCTCGAGTTGCACGTTGCTGGCCCCGTCAATCACGAGGACGTTACCCGAGTCCCCGCCGGCGTATACGTCGCCGCCCGCGAGGGCAAGACAAGCCGGCCCGCGCAGACCGCCCAGATAGATTATCTGTTCCACCCACTGTCCAAACGCGGCTGGAACGACAACCAGCATCACCACACACAGACAGACTACTTTCATACCTTTCATCAATCCTCCTGCCAAAATAGTAAGTCAACCCGGCCCGGTGTCAAGCGCCGCAATCGCGCCGTGCCGGCGGGCAGTCAGCCGGGCAGTATTCGCCAAGTTACCGGCGTACGCGCCGAGTTGAATAGAATCGAGCCGGCCGCGCCGAGTGGCACGGAGTTTGCAGTTTGCAGGTTGCAGTTTGCAGGCCGGCAGAGCGCGCGGCGGGCAGGCTGCTGGCCGCAGGGTCAGCGTGGGCGGGAGCGTGAGAAAAACCCATGGGCTGGATTTCCAGCACCCACGCGACTCCCTTTGTCGGTCTTGTTGGGTCGAGCGTTATCACATAGGAATTCAGGCACGATGCCCGGAGGCAGGGAACCATGTCTGAGTTGACTCTCGAGCCGGCAACCCGGCAGACGCTGGGGAGGATGGGCCGCAGCCACTGCGCCAACAGACGCGAATAATGGCCGGCCAACTGTACAGGCACGGTGAGCCTGTGCCTGTCGAGGACGAGGGTTGGATTCGGAAATAGCGGGGGCTGGATTTGAA
>CAIVTL010000192.1 GCA_903908785.1 Caldifarciminota bacterium
AGCGGTCGCCTGGGTGGCGAATGTCGTACAGTCAGCCACCAGACTGTTGGCGGCGGTGTACCCGCCCACTGTGTAGCCGAAACGAGCACCGTCACTGAAACTCGCGGGGCCGCGGCGCGCTAGCGAGAGGTTGGCACTTGTAAGTGCGGCGGTCGCCTGGGTGGCGAATGTCGTACAGTCAGCCACGAGACTGACGGAGCCAGTGGTCCCCCCCAGCGCGTAGCCGAAACGAGCACCGTCACTGAAACTCGCGAGGTAGTAGCGCGCTAGCGAGAGGTTGGCGCTCGTGAGTGCAGCGGTCGCCTGTGTCGCAAACGTCGTACAGTCAGCTACGAGACTGTTAGCGCCAGTGGTCCCGCCCACCGTGTAGCCGAAACGGCCCGCCTTCCACGTGCTTGCATGTATGCCGATAGACAACATGCATCACCCTACGAACGGCCCGATGAGTTCCCACGTGTTGGCTGCATATTTGTACACTCGGCCCCACGCGTTCTGCGGGATCAGACTTGCGCAACCTGCGCGAGCTACCGTCATAGTGGCCCCCGTACCTGCGGCGAACGTGACCTTACCGGCCGCGTTCGCGCATTTGAAAGTGATGGAACTGCCGACGGGGAGATCCAAGTCTGAGTCCTGCGGTAGTGTGACGGCCACGGGCCCCGCATACGTCATGGCCTTGACAAGAAACGCATCGGTCAGCACAGGTGTGTACGTGTTGGTGCTCACGACGGAGGGAGCGGTCAGAGACGCCACTATCTCCGCCAGCTGTGCCGCCGTCAGCACCTGATTATGCGTAGAGTCTGCATTGCCGGCCGCCAGGTTCGCGACTGCGGCGGCGCCCGTGGAACCAAGCAGATCCGCTGGCGTGGCAGCAGTAAACCCAGGCGGGACATACTTGGGCACCGAACCGGAGGGCAGTCCCAGCAGACTGGCAACCTGGCGCGACACCAGGGCAACGCCACCAGGCCCGCGCGTGTGGGTCGGTTTCGTGGTCACGTCCACACCTCTAGCGATGTACCAACGTCCAGGCCGACATTTTGCCAGCCGTAGCCCGTCCACTTGGTGACCGCGGCCAGATACCCGTCACGAGATTTGAAGCCCAGACGGTGCAGAAAGTGCGTCGCGCCCCCGGTCGGATCTGGAACCCTGCCCGTCATGCAATCCCGGACGATTTGCAAGTGATGCCCGGTCGGGTCGTTCAGCGCTGTGGCGTATTTTCTGAGGCTTCCTTGGTGGCCATAGCCATGTCCCCCGGTCACGCACGCGACGATGTTGCCTCCGTTGTTGGCGTTGGCATCGTTCAAGGCGACCCATACGATGGCTTCCTTCTCTTCGTCGTTTCCGCCCTTGGCCGCGGACGTGGATTCGCACGCGACCATCCGGGCCAGCGTATACTCTTCGATGGTGACAGGCGCGCCCAGCGTGGCCGCGGCCTGGCCGGCAAGTTCCTGCGGCGACTCTTGTACACCGTCGTCGGTGACTGTTGCGCTACTCAGTCGCATTTCGTCCGCCCATTCTGCCAGCTCGGACGCGAGCCGCGCCGCTGACTCGGCCGGGTTCAGGGACTCGGTGTACCACGACAAGATTAGCCACATCGCAAGCACGGTAATCACCAGGACGATGCGAGGGGTTCGCATGGTTTATCATTCCGATGAGGCACACGCTACCTCACCTGGGTTTGAGATCTGCACCTTCACTTCGG
>CAIVTL010000193.1 GCA_903908785.1 Caldifarciminota bacterium
CTGAGCCATCGTCCGCATTGTCGCCCGCGCGGGCGGCACGAACTGCACGTCATCAGCTTGACAACCGTCAACCCGGACTTAATATTCCCCGTGGACATCCACCAAATCGCCACAGGAAGCAGTCATGTATCGTAGCCGAATCACATTCGCACTGGCCATGGCCGCATTGGCCGCAATCCTCTTGCCCTCTCCCCTGCCCGCCCAAATCACCTTCCAGCGCACGTACGGGGGCGCGGCCGATGACGAGGGCAACTCGGTCCTTCAGACCAACGATGGTGGCTACATTGTCGCCGGGTACACCAGCTCTTCCGGCGCAGGCGGGTACGACGTTTACGTCGTCAAGACTGACTCGATCGGCGACGAAATATGGGCGAGAACGTACGGCGACGCGGGCTCCGAGGGGGGCTTCTCGGTCCAACAGACCTACGACAGCGGCTACGTCATCGCGGGGCACACCAACTCCTTGGGCGCGGGTGGCAATGACGTCTATCTCATCAAGACCGATGCTGGCGGCGACGTGCAGTGGTCAAAGACGTACGGCGGCGCGGCCGACGATGGCGGTTGTTCGGTCCAGCAGACTGCCGACAGCGGTTACATCATCGCCGGATACACGATGTCCTTCGGTGCAGGCGAAGGCGACATCTATCTGGTCAAGACAGACGCGAACGGCGACACACAGTGGACGAGGACATTCGGCGGCTCGCACGCGGATGAAGGCTGTGCGGTCGAACAGAGCACAGATGGCGGCTACATCATAGCCGCGGGCACCACCTCCTTTGGCTCTGGCAACTGGGACGCATACGTAATAAAGGCCGATGCGAATGGGGATACGCTATGGACCAGGACCTTTGGCGGCCCATACAAAGATGAAGGCTACTCAGTCCAGCAGACCTCAGACGGAGGCTTCATCACCACGGGTGCGACTGAGCTCGACGTGGGACACGTCCCCGACGTGTACCTGGTCAAGACCAACGCAGATGGAGACTCCCTGTGGACGCGGGCTGTCGAAAGTCCGGATGGCGCCTACGGCTGGTCTGTCCGACAGACTGCCGACAGCGGTTACGTCATTGCCGGAACAGCATACATTCCCGGCCGCGGTGACGACCTCTACCTCGTCAGGACCAACGTTGCGGGCGACACGCTCTGGACCAGAACCTTCGGGGGCGACTCGTCCGACTATGGTTGGTCAGTTGACAGAACGGGTGATGGCGGACTCATCGTGGTCGGCATTACGAAGTCCTTTGGCGCGGGCGACGGCGATGTCTACCTCATCAAGGCCGATTCGTTGGGCAATGTCGCGGTGGCGGAGCCGAAGGCAAGCCCGACCCGCGCCCCGGCCCTGTCGCTCTTCTGCGAGCCGAATCCGGCCACGGGAACGACGACAATCCACCTGACGCCATTCGCCTCTCGCCATTCGCCTCTCGCCCTCCGAATTTACGACGCGCAAGGCCGCGCCGTCCGCTCGTTCTCCTCCCTCCTCTCTCCTCCCTCCTCCCTGACATGGGACGGAAAGGACGACCTCGGCCAACCCCTGCCTTCAGGAGCGTACTTCATTCGCTGCGACTTTGCCGGAGAACAGGCCACCACGCGCGTCGTGCTGCAGCGGTAGCGGGGACAAACCCTGAACCCCAAACCCTAAACCCCAAACCGGAACCGGAGAATCTGCGTAATCTGTACTACAAGGACGCAACATCATCGTTTTCGCGACGATGTTTCTCTCTGCC
>CAIVTL010000194.1 GCA_903908785.1 Caldifarciminota bacterium
CCGATGTCTTCAACATCAGCGCACCGATCGCCCCGTAGCAGGGCCGCGTATCTGCGGGCGGTGTCCCGCTGCCGGATACCGCCCGCGCTGATGCGGGTGGGTATTTAAGGTCAACATTGGAAGGGAGGTGAGGAACATGTTATACCTGGTGCGGGCGCTCGTGTATCTGCTGCAAACGGTTCTGGCCGCTTCCGGCGTGACCATGACGCTCGCCGCTGCGGCGCAGCCGCCGACCGACGGCACGCTGCTTGGCTCGGTGCCGACGTTGGTGCTGCCGGTGCGGACTGTGAAACTGACGCGAGGCACGGGGCCTACGCTGCACACGTACTGGACAGGCTACTGGACCCTGACACCGTAGCGGACTGCGACGGTGCGAAGAGGCCGCGCCCAAGAGGCGCGGCCTCTCGCTGGTTGGCGCGTCAGCGAAGCGGGCGGGTGCGCGATGGCACCCGCCCGCAGATGTTGGTGGTCGTGGTCCGGAGACTACTCCAGTTTCAGTACCTTGGTCCGTGCCAGAGCCCGGCCTTGCGGGTCGGTAAGCACGCAGATGTACGCGCCGGACTGGACGCCCGACGCCTGCCAGAGAACTTCCGAGCCGGGAGTCTTGAGTGTCGTCACGGTTCGGCCGGTCGCGTCGAAGACTTTCACGGTTGAGCCTGCCAGGCCCGGGCTCCAGGCGATTTTCGTGGTCCGGCCGAACACCGCCGGCGCGGCTGTCAGGTTGACCGGTCCGGCGCAGGGCAGGTTCGTTCGCTCCTCGATGCCCGTATTGGCAACGGCGATGAGCGTGTCATACGGGCACAAGTTGTGGCCGGTCACGACCAGCCGGAGCGAGCCGGTGTTGGCCGGGCTGATGCTCAGGTCAATCGCGCCGCTGCTGTCGGTGCGGCCGTACACGTACACCGTGCTGTCCATCGAGGCGCAGACCAGGGCCGAATCTTCCGGTCCGGCCGCGCTCGTAACTACGACGCGCAATTGCTGGGGCGCCGGTTCAATCTCAAGCGGGTGTGCGACGGTCAGGACCCGGGGCAGCCCGGTCCAAACGTCAAGGCACGGGTCGCCGAGGAGGTTGAAGCCGCGGTAGTCTGACGTGTCATTCGAGTACTGCTGGTGCAACTGCTGCTTGGCGCGGACGCAGGAAAGACCCAGCGTGTACTTGTGTTCGGAGAACAGCCCGGTGATGAAGCCCCGACAGACCGCGCTGCGCTGCGCTGCCACGTATGATGCGGAATGGGTGTTGCCGAAGAACGCCACGCCGCCCTTTGGTATGTTGATGGTGCCGGCTTTGACCCACGCCTCGCCGACCATCGATTCTCCGGGGTTCAGGGTCATCGTCGCGCAGGTGAAGGAGAGAATTACCGGCAGCCTCCCCGCGCCGTTGGCGATGGACGGGTCGACGACGAAAGGCGTGTACCAGTTGCCGGTCGCTTCGCCGCGGTACATGACCAGGCCGGTGCCTGCGCTGACCGCGTTGACCACGCTCGTCTGGTTGCCGCCGAGCGACGAGGCAATCGTGTCGAACGCGAGGAACCCGTTGGTGCGGGCCAGGGCCATGGCATTGTGGATGTCGCCCCAATAGGTCGAAGAGTCCGTGTCGCCCGCGTCCCGGCAGATCGAGGTAAGCTTGCGCATCCAGACCGTGTCGGACATCGGCGGCGCTTTCTCATAGCTGAGGGTTTTGGCTACCATCAGGTCGAGTTGGGCCGTGGACTTCGCCGGGAAACGGCCGACCGGGATTTCCTCCTGGTAGTCGCCGGTCATGTCGCCGTAGATGTTGTCCGACGAGTATCCGCTGCCGTGCATTCCCCGGTAGTAGCGGGCCGGCAGGTTGGTGGACGAGCCGACCAGCAGCACGTACTCGGGTTTCACCGGCCACGTATCCCAGGCCGCGTGGATGTAGTTCTTGATTGAGGCCGTGTCGCTGCCTCCCGGGATTTGCGACAGCTTTACGACCTTGGTGCTGACGCCGGTCGCGTTCCGCCACTGTGCCAGCGGCAGGATTGAGCTGTACAGCGCGTCGGTCGTGATGACCAGCAGGCGCGCACCATCTTCGGCAAGGGCGATTGCACAGGCAACCACCAGCAGACAACAGAGAATTTTCCTCACACATTCCTCCAAAGAACTTCAGGATTTCAACCGGTTCCCGGCGGCCGCCGCGCCTAAGGGCGTACGGCGTCTTGTCAACACCGTACAATTGTAGCAGTTCCCCGCGGTCAAGCAAGCTGGCCGAGTTGCGAGCTACGAGTTACGAGTTGCGGGCTACGAATCGACGCATCGTTTTCGGTTCCCACTTTGCCATTTCCACTTTCCCCTTTGCCTTGGGTTCTCGGCGCGGCTTTACAGCGCCGGGTTTGCGCCTATGATTGCTGACGATGGAATTCGCCTGTTCGGTGCGCGACCTGACCCGCGACTACGGCGGGCTGCGGGCGCTGGCCGGCATTTCGTTCGACATCAAGCCGGGCGAGGTGTTCGGCCTCATCGGGCCGAACGGGTCGGGCAAGACCACAACCCTGCGTATCGTTTCGACCTTGCTCCGGCCGTCCTCCGGCACGGTGAGCGTGTTCGGTGTCAATGTCGTGGAGAAGCCGGACGATGCGCGCCGCCTGATAAGCTACCTGCCCGAGGATGCCGGCGCGTACAAGAACCTGTCCGGGCTCGACTACCTGCGGTTCATGGCCACGTTCTACACGCAGGACAACCGCGACCGGGACGCGATGGTCGAGCAGGGAAAGGAAATGGCGGACTTAGGCGAGCGCATCCGGCACCGGGTGAAGACGTACTCGAAGGGTATGGCGCGGAAGCTGCTGCTGGCCCGGGCGCTGATGACGAGACCCCGGCTCGCGGTCCTCGACGAACCGACCTCGGGGCTGGACGTGGCGAACTCGATGGGGATACGGACACGGGTGAAGGACTTTGCCGCCAAGGGGCTGACCGTGCTGCTCTCTTCGCACAACATGCTTGAGGTTGAGTTCCTGTCAGACCGCGTCGCGCTCATCAAGCAGGGCAAGATTATCGAGACCGGCGCGCCGGAGGAACTGAAGCAGAAGCACGGGTGCAGGAACCTGGAGGAAGTGTTTCTGAAGGTGGAGAAGTAGAATGACCAGTCGCCGATGGGAAAATCCCAAATCCCAAATCCCAAATCACAAACAAGCATCAATGTCACAATGTCCAAGACCGGAGTTTGAGTCATTGAGGGTTGAGATTTGTTTGGAGTTTGGTACTTGGGATTTGGAGTTTGCCGCCGGGAGGCGGCTCTGATGCGCGTCCTCGCCAACATCGTCCTGAAGGAACTGAAAGAGCTGCTGACCGTGCAGATGCTCGTTCCGTTCCTCTCGGCGATGCTGATACTGTTCGTCGTCGGTCGGGTGATGCGCGGCGAGCGCGCCAAGGTTACGGGTTCGACTTCCGTGGTGGTCGCCGACCGGGACCAGACCGACGAATCGCGGGGTATGACCGAAGTCATGCGTGCCGAGCACGTCGCGCTGGTCGCGGCGGAAGGCGACAGCGTCGCCCTGCTCAAGCAGGCCAAGGCACTGGGAATAGACTGGATAATAGTAATTCCCGCGGGCCTGGCCGAAAGCGTCGCGGCGATGCGCCCGGTCACGGTCGACGTGTACAACATCGTCACGAGTTTCTCGGTCATGCAGGCGGTGCGGGGTTTCGCCCTGAAGAACGTCCTGCAGAAGGTCAACGAACGGATTGCCGCCAACCGATTCGAGCGCGCCTACCCGGGTTCGGCGGCGGGCGCGGCGAAAGAGGCGGTCAGGTCGCGCGAGTTCGTGGCAATCCGCGACCGGGTCGCGCCCGGCAACGCGGACTCGCTGATGAAGGTCGTTTTCTCCCAGCTCTTCCTGATTCCCGTAATCCTGCTGATGATACTCATCTATTCAAGCCAGATGATTGCCGCTTCCATCGGGCAGGAGAAGGAGAACAAGACGCTGGAGACGCTGCTCACCGTGCCCATCAAACGGGTCAGCATCGTGTTCGGGAAGATGCTGGGCGCGGGCGTGGTCGCGCTGATTATCTCGGTCCTGTTCATCGGCGCGATGATATACTACACGGGCTCGTTCGCGCAGGACATGCCTCGCGCCGCGGGCACCGACCTCGGCGGTATCGGGCAACTGGACATCGGGTTGACGGTGCAATCGTTCCTGCTGCTCGGCGTCGGTCTCTTCCTTGCGGTGCTCTGCGCCTTGTCGCTTACGACCCTGCTCGCGGTGTTCGCCGACGACGCCAAGAGCGCACAGATGACCGTCACGCCGCTGATGATGCTGGTGATGCTGCCGTACTTTTTCACCATGTTCTTTGACCTCGGCTCGGCCTCGATGGGGGTGAAGGTGCTCATCTACGCGATACCGTTCTCCTACCCGTTCCTCACCCCTAACGCCGTCATGTTCGGCCACTACGGGCTGATTTTCGCGGGCTACGGCTACATGGCGCTGTTCGCAGCCGCGTGCATCACCATCGCCGCCCGCATCTTCTCGACCGACCGGATACTGACCGCCAAGCTGCACTGGGGCAGGAAGAGAAAGATGAAGGCGGAGTGAAGAGAATGACCAGTGTCCAGGTACCAGTGACCAGTGAGGGCAGGCCGTGACTGGAAACTGGAAACTGGAAACTGGAAACTCGCGGAGCGTGCGGTGTCTGTGAAGGAAAGCGTTGAGGCCAAGTGCCCGTCCTGCGGCGAGGAGTCCTCGACCACGATTTGGCGTTCGATGAACGTGACGCAGGACCCGGATGACAAGGAGTTGCTCTTGGCCGGGACCGCGAACGTATTCCGGTGCCCGAAGTGCCAGTACGAGTCCATGCTCGACATCGACTTCCTTTATCACGACATGGAGCGGAAGTTCTGCGTCCAGTACTACCCGTACGAGCGGCTGGCGGACGACGGTTTTCTTGCCAACTTCACGACTGACGGCGGACCGGCGATAGCGGTTCCCGAAGGCATGAAGGTGAAACCGGGGATGGAATACCTGACTCACCCGCACATCGTGTTCGAGATGGGCGAGCTGGTCCGCTACGTCGCGTTCCGCGACCGGCTGGTCGATCTCGACGCGGAAACCGGCGGTCGGCAACGGCCGTAGTGCCTGTCGGGGGCCGATTCGGGGCATTCGTTCTGCTTGCGGTCGCGTGCGTTTCTCCCGCCTATGC
>CAIVTL010000195.1 GCA_903908785.1 Caldifarciminota bacterium
CGTGTCAGGTTCAAGCAGAACTCCTAAGCAATTCTCACCCTGACCGGCCTGCTGTCAAGCTCTTCTGTCACAGCCATCGAGTCATACCTCGTCGCACAGTAGTTGTAGTAGAACTGAATTCGTGCCCCATTGGCCCTTGACCAGTGGAACTCATAGCGCCTGCCCTTGATGAGCGATTCGGGGTGAGCAACATGAAGCGTACACCGTACCCAGACATGGTCCCGTGTTTCCGTGGTTTCACCGCTTGCCACCTCGAAGCCCTCAGGGTAAGTCAACACCGACAGGTAGTACCGCTGTGCTCCTCCCGAGCCTGAGAAGAGCTCGCAATATCCCGGCGGCCCTAGCTCATCGACGTTCAGGGTCACGACTTCACTGACGTAGTTGTACAACTGCTGCGCAGGCGTCCATCCCGACCACTGTGCTTTGACCGGGTCGGTGTGGAAAACGACCGTTAGGCTGTGGCTGACTGCCACAGCCAGAATCAGAAGCAAGATGCTTCTGCCCTTCATACGTACCTCCTATTGTTTGCAGACCTTGACTGTTGCCTCCACTGCGTTGGTGCGTAGCCCGATGAAATAGACGCCGGGAGGCAGCGGCGTCAAGTCCAACGTAAGGAACCTCCCGCGAGCTCTCGTCCTCTTGACTAACACTAGCCGACCCGTCACATCCCGCAGATGGACGATTGCCGGGACATCCGGGAGTCCGTCGGCCTCCAGCCGAAGCGGTCCAGATGTCGGATTTGGCCTCGCCGTGAAGATCTGCCGACGGCGCGGGGTAATGCCCGTCTCAGCGATGCCGGTCTGAGTTGTCTCGAAGATGCAGATGCCGGCCTCGCTACAGGCGGCGTACAAGTACGGCGGCGCGTATGTCGTGCGCCAAACCAAGTACGGCGTGGCGGAAAAGCCGATGACGACCGGGTGCACTGGGTCGGCAAGGCTCATTAGTCGCATCCCGTCCTGGCAGCCAAAGTAAGCCAGCGAATCGGCAAAGGAGATGTCGTTTACCGGTTGGCCGACGCTGACCGAGTCGAGGAAACGCGGCGCAGTTGGGTCAGCGACGCTGTAGACGTACGCCGCGTAGTAACCGGTCATGTACGCGAACGTATCGCGTATCTCAACGCTGTACGCCCCACGGTCAAACTCGCCGACCACAACCGGATGTGACGGGTCTACTACGTTTATGACCTGAGTAGGCGTACTGGAAACAAACGCTAGGGTGTCTAGCAGAGACACCCCTCTGGAATCGCCTGGTAGCACACAGCTCCCCGCCAGCAAGGGTTGGCGCGGCCGGGCGACGTTGACGACCTGAAAGCGGCGCAGTTCGGCACAGTAGACGAAGCTGTCGCGCAGAACCATGTCCTGCGGCGGGTTGAACATGCCTTGGCACACTCCGGCACGCATGGGTCGCGTCGGGTCAGTGATGTCCACCGTCTGAAGTCGCTCGACCGGCCAGCCGACATACGCGAACGAGTCAGCGAGCACGGCGGACTCCATCTGAGGAAGAAACCCCGTCGTGTCGTAACGGCCCAGAGACGAAGGTGCTCCAGGGCTGCAGACATCCAGCAGTATCAACCCTGACGCGTGCGCAGCAACCGCAGCCAAGTCACCCTGAACAGAGATGTCTTCGGCCATATCCGCTGCAAACAGGGCCGTATCAAGCGCGGGCGCTGTTGGATTAGCGATGTCAACAGAGACTAGTCCATCGAAGTAGTCAGCCACCAGCGCGTAGTTCAACCCGGGAACAGCTACGACCCCGTAGTCCCAGCCGGGGCAGTTCACTTGGCCGACGATTCTCGGGTTCCTCGGGTCGGTGATGTTGATGGCGTGGAACACCGGCGTATAGAGTACCGTATCGCACGTCGGAGGTAGATACAGATCTGCTGGTTGGACGCCCGAGAGTGAACCGACTGGAATCGGGCTCGCCGGGTTGCGTACGTTGTAGACCCGCATGGTGTTGTCATCTACGCCGAAGAAACATAGCGTGTCGCGCACCGCAACCGAAAGCGCGATTCCGCTGGCCCCGGCCATGCCTACCCGGTGCGGGTTCGTCGGGTCGCTGACATCAACGATGTTGACCCCGCCCCGGTCAGCCAGATAGCAGTAGTCACCTGAAACGCATATTGGAAAGCCCGAGTCGGCACACGCGCCAAGCCAGCGGGGATTCCGAGGGTCCGCGATGCTAAAGACTCGCAAGGAATCCTGTGGATACGCACTGGCGTAGAGAAAGCTGTCTCTGACGGCGATGTCCATGACGGGTGGCAGGTAGACGTAGCTAAGCCGGTGAGGCGTGCTCAAGTCGCTGACGCCCCAGACCTCGATGCCGGTCCCGCCCTGCTGCATCCCGCAGAAGACGAGCGTGTCCTGAATGATTGCACGGCTGACGATGCCGTTGCAGTTAATGTCAGACAGAAGGTCCAGCGAGAGGCTGTCCTGCGACCGGAACCGAATCAGGCTTGCACCGGAGCCACGGGCAAGGCAGACAATGGTGTCGTTGGCAGTGACGCGCAGCGAAACCTTGACTGAAGGACCGTATGACCAACGTCCCGCGCATCGTAACCCGGTTGACTCCGGCCGCCAGCTCATGGACTTGTAGTAGTCCTGCAGCCCCCGCTCAGCCAGCCAACTGCGCCTCATCCACGGCTCGACGTCAGCCAGAGAATCGTGAACAGCCATCCAGTTCACCACGCCCGCGCCGGCCAACTGCACCAGCGCTGCGAACATCACGCCAAGCCGTGTCAGGTTCAAGCAGAACTCCTAAGCAATTCTCAGCCTGACCGGCCTGCTGTCAAGTTCTCCCGCCGCAGCCTTCGAATCATACCGCGTTGCGCAGTAGTTGTAGTAGTACTGAATTCGTGCGCCGCTGGCGCGAGACCAGTGGAACTCATAGCGCCGACCCTTGACCAAGGATTCGGGATGAGTCACGGTCAGTGTACACCGGACCCAGACGCAGTTCGCAAGTCCAGTCCCCAGCCCATTCGCGAGTGGGTATCCGCCCGGGTAGGTCAGAACGGTCAGATTGAACGCCTCTGGCCCTCCTTGGCCCGAGAAGAGTTCACAGTACCCCGGCGCTTCAAGCGAGTCAGCGTTCAGGGTCAGGACTTCGGAGACCCAGTTGTAACCCTGTTGTGCCGGGGTCCATCCCGACCACTGTGCTTTGATCGGGTCGGTGTGAAAGACGACCGTCAGGCTGTAGCTGGCCGCCGCTGCTAGAACTAGAAGCAGGCAGCTTCTACCCTTCATAGGTACCTCCTATCGTTTGCAGACCTTTGTTGTTGCCTCCAGCGCGTCAGTGCGCATTTCGACGAAATAGACGCCGGGAGGCAACGGCGTCAAGTCCAGCATCAACGGCCCCCGGCAGGTCCGCGTCCCCTCGAACAGCACCTGCCGTCCTGTCACGTCCCGCAGGCGAACCACTGCCGGAGCGTCCGTGAGGCCCTCGACGTTCAGTCGGAGGCGTCCCGACGTCGGATTAGGTCGCGCCCGGAACGCAAGACGGCGAGGCAGAGAGACGCCGGTCTCGACAATGCCGGTCTGCGTGGTTTCCAGCACGCAAACGCCGGCCTCGCTACACGCGGCATAGACATAGGGCGGCGCGTATGTCAACCGCCATACCAGATATGGCGTTGCCCAGAAACCGACGACAGTAGGGTGCACAGGGTCGGCTAGGCTCATTGAGCGCACTCCGTCCTGGCAGCCGAAGTAGGCCAGCGAATCCGCCAAGGCGATATCGTTCACCGGCTGCCCGATGCTGACTGAGTCGAGAAAACGCGGGGCGGTTGGGTCAGCGACGCTGTAGATATACGCTGCGTAATACCCGGTCATGTACGCGAAAGTGTCGCGTATCTGAATGCCGTACTCCCCACGGTCAAACTCACCCACTACAACTAGATGGGCCGGGTCTGCAACGTTCACGACTTGAGTAGGCGTACTAGTAACAAACGCCAGCGTGTCCTGCAGACATACCCCTCTGGAATCACCGGGCAGCACACAACTCCCCACCAGCACCGGCTGGCGCGGTCGGGCGACGTTGACGACTTGGAACCACGCGTCCTCCGCTATGAAAACCAGCGTGTCGCGCAAAACCATATCCTCGGGGTAGTTGGTCACGTCATACCCGCCAACCAACGTGGGTCTGGTCGGGTCCGAGACTGAGACCGACCGGAACTGGGGCACCGGAGTCCAGCCAATGTAGGCGAAAGAATCACGAGCAACCACTGCATATGACGATGGTCGTACTCCCGGCACATCGACGTTGCCAAGTTGGCGAGGAACCGCAGGGTTGGAGACATCGAGCACGTGCAGGCCGGACCAGAGACCGGCGACGTAGAGCCTGGTCCCGTCCACAGCGACGTCTTCTGCCAACCCTGTGTTGAACACCAGCGAGTCAATTTGCGGGGACTGCGGAGCGGCTATGTCAATGACTGCCAGCCCGTCGAAATAGTCTGCCACCAGCGCGTAGTTGAGCGCCGGCACTGCCGCGACGCCGTATTCCCATCCTGGCGGGGAGACCGAACCCACCCGGTGTGGTGTTGCCGGATTCGCAACGCTTATCACATCGAACGAAGACGAGTAGATGACCGTGTCACAGGTCGGCGGCAGGTAGAGGCAGGCGGGCGCGATGCCGCCCAAGCTTCCGACCGGGGCCGGCGCAACTGGGCTCTTTACGTTGTAGACTTGGAAGGTCGAGTCGTACGTTCCGAAGTAGAGCAACGTGTCCTGCACCCAGATGGAGAGCACATCAAAGCCTAGAGTTGCGACCCGATGCGGCGCACTGGGGTTGGAGACGTCCACGATGAACAAGCCGGCCTGGTGGCCGAGGTAGGCTTGGCTGCCCGACACGTACATGACGTAACCCGAGTCAGCGCAGGCTCCGAGCCAGCGAGGACTGGCCGGGTTGGAGACCGAGAAGATACGCAGCGAATCGCGGCTGCTGGTATAGAGCAGCGTATCCACCACGAAGAAGTCGTATATCAGCGGCTGGCTGAGCCAGTTGAGCAGGACCGGGTTGCTCAAGTTGCCAATGTCGTAGCACTCGACGCCACCGCTGTTGACGTAGAGCAGCGTATCTCTGACTTGGCATCTGCCGGTCAGTCCGTGCGAGTTGATGTCAGAGAGCAGGTCGAGCCGAAGCGAATCCTGACTGCGGAACCGGATGATGCTGACACCGGAGCCACGGGAGAGGAAGACGACCGTATCGGCAGAAGTGGCCCTTACGTCAACCCAGGTGGATGGGCCGAAGCTCCAGCGCCCGACGCATCGTAGTCCGCTGTCTTGGACAGGCGTGAAGTCCCGCAGGTACGGGTCGGGCAGCCTGCGCTTCGCCAGCCATCGCACCTGCTCCCATCTCGGCATCGTCCCGAGCGAGTCACGGACCAGCATCTGGTCCATCACGCCCGCGCCGGCCAACTGCACCAGCGCTGCGAGCATCACGCCAAGCCGTGTCAGGTTCAAGCAGAACTCCTAAGCAATTCTCACCCTGACCGGCCTGCTGTCAAGCTCTTCTGTCACAGCCATCGAGTCATACCTCGTCGCACAGTAGTTGTAGTAGTACTGAATCCGTGAACCATTGGCCCTTGACCATCTGAACTCGTACCTCCGGCCGCGGACGAGCGACTCGGGGTAGGTCACGTCCAGTCGGCACCGAATCCAGACGTGACTCCTGATGTCAACCGTATCGCCGCTGGCCAGCGCCACGATGCCGTTAGGATACGAGTACACATTCACCTGGTACTGGGCGTCGCTTCCTTGGCCCGAGAAGAGTTCACAGTACCCCGGTGGCCCAAGCTCATCAGCGTTCAGGGTTATGACTTCACTGACGTAGAAATCTTGGGCAGTCCATCCAGACCAACTCGCTTTCACGGGGTCCACGTGGAAAACGGAGGTCAGGCCAAAGCTTATGGCCGCACTCAGAAGCACAGCCAACCAGCACTTGCATCGCATATCATCCTCCTATCGTTTGACTATCTTCACTACCTGCTCTTCGTCCCGGGTCTGAACCCGGACGAGATACACTCCATCGGGCATGCCCGCCAGGTCGAGTTTGACGCCGCGGTCGCCCGGTACCGGTTGCACGCCTCCGTGCGATACGTCGCGCCCCACGGCGTCGTACACCGAAAGACGCATGTTCTCAATCGGCTGAACGCAGATGACGACCGCGCCGTGCGCGACGCTGGGCATAGCTGTCACGCGCAGCCTCCTTGCAAGCCGACCACACTCCTCTCTCTCGCCGATACCAGCGAGTACGCTGTCATAAACCGCCACTCCGGCCTCTGACATCGCGGCGTAGACATATGGCTCCCGATAGGCGAGTCTGCGCACTAGATACGGTGTCGGCGAGAAGGCAACCGAACGCGGCCGCGTCGGGTCGGAAATGCTGAGGATCTCCATGCCCGAGACCTCGCCCACCCAGGCCAGTGTGTCGACCAGTACGATGTCGTATCCGCGTGACCTCAGTTGTAGCGCTGCCAGCGGATACGGTGCCGATGGGTTTGCGACGCTGTATACCCACAACGACTCGTGCGAGTTCGGGATGAAGGCGAACGTATCTCTGACTGCCAGACCGGCAGCGGTCAACCTGTCTTGGGTCGCGCTCACCACGTAGGGGCTGTCGGGGTTTGCGACGTTGATGATCCACAGCCCGAACGCACTGACCTCATAGGCCAACGAATCCTGCACGACCAGCCCGAACAGGACGCCGTCAGTGCTCGTGCAGCTCCCCACCAGCACCGGCTGACGCGGCCGTGCGACGTTGATGACCTGGAACCATGTTTCCTCCGCAGCGAAAACCAGCGTGTCGCGCAAAACCATGTCCTCGGGGTAGTTGGTTACATCATACCCGCCAACCAACGTGGGTCTGGTCGGGTCCGAGACCGAGACCGACCGGAACTGGGGCACCGGGGTCCAACCGATGTACGCAAAGGAGTCACGGGCAACCACTGCGTATGACGATGGTCGTACCCCGGGAACGTCGACGTTTCCTAGTTGGCGAGGAGCCGCAGGGTTGGAGATGTCGAGCACATGCAGGCCGGACCAGAGCCCAGCGACGTAGAGTTTGCTCCCATCCGCAGCGACCTCTTCTGCCAACCCTGTGCTGAACAACAGCGAGTCAATCTGAGGGGACTGTGGAACGGCCATGTTTATGACTGCCAGCCCGTCGAAGTAGTCCGCCACCAAGGCGTAGTTGAGCGCCGGCACTGCCGCGACGCTGTACTCCCATCCTGGCGGGGAAACCGAGCCCACCCGGCGCGGCGCTGCAGGATTCGCGACACTTATCACGTCAAACGCTGGCGAATAGACGACCGTGTCGCAGGTCGGCGGCATGTAGAGACAGGCGGGCGCGATGCCGCTCAGGCTTCCGACCGGAACCGGCGATGCCGGGTTCTTCACGTTGTAGACTCGGAAGGTCGAGTCGTACGTCCCGAAGTAGAGCAGCGTGTCCTTGACCCAAATGGAGAGCACGTCAAAGCCCAGTGTTGCGACCCGGTGTGGCGCGGCAGGATTGGCTACGTCCAAGATGAACAGGCCCGCCTGGTGGCCGAGGTAAGCGTGGCTGCCCGAAACGTAGATGACGTAGCCCGAGTCGGCGCAGGCTCCGAGCCAGCGCGGACTGGCCGGGTTGGAAACCGAGAAGATGCGTAGCGAATCCCGGCTACTGGTGTAGAGAAGCGTATCCACCACGAAGAAGTCGTACATCAGCGGCTGGCTGAGCCAGTTGAGCAGGACCGGGTTGCTCAAGTTGCCAATGTCGTAGCACTCGA
>CAIVTL010000196.1 GCA_903908785.1 Caldifarciminota bacterium
CGCGAGGACTACGCTGCGGTCGCGCTGCCGGTGGACGGCGACGCCATGAGCATTGTCCCGAACCCAGTCACCGGCTATGCCACCGTCCGGTTCTCCTCCCTCCTCCCTCCTCCCTCCTCTCTCCGCATCTACGACATCCGCGGCAGCCTGGTCATGGAACGCCCGGCCATTGCTTCAACCCTGCGCATCGATTGCCGCAGCCTCGCCCCGGGCGTGTACTTCGTACATGCCCAGGGCCCGCGCGCCCGGGCAACCTGCCGCCTGGTCAAAGAATAGCAGTCGGCGACGTATGACGAAACGCCCCGCGAGGGGCGTTTCGTTATACGGGCTGCTGCAAATCGGTCGGACGGCCCGAATCCCCCAATCTGCAATCGACAATCTGCAATCTAAAATGCCTCTTGGGCGGCCCGCCCCGGAAGACCACCACTCGGAACCGGCCGGAATCCGACAACCGGGACCTCGCTACCAGATTCTCGCAACACGGAACTCGTAACTCGACACTCGGAACCCGCCAATCGGTAGCCTCTTATCCGAAAGATGAACCACCGCCCGGCTCCTACACCCGGCAATTGGTAGCTCCTATTCGGCAGATGAACCACCGCCCGGCTCCAGCAATCGACAATCGGCAATCGGCAATCGCCAATCGGTTGAACCACCGCCCGAGACCGACTCCGGCATTCGGAACTCGTCACACCACAATCCGAAGATGAACCACCGCCCGATTCGGGCTTCGGGCTGAGCAGTAAGAGGAAGGCCGCGCCCATTGGGCGCGGCCTCTCCGAATGCTCCCGGCTACGGCGTCAGGGTCCAGTAGCCTTTCCAGTACGTGTGTAACGTGGGCCCCGTGCCTCGCGTCAGCTTCAGAGTCCGCACCGGCAGCACCAATGCCGGCAATGAACCGAGCAGCGTGCCGTCAGTGGGCGGCTGCGCCTCAGCGGTGAGCGTCATGGTCACGCCGGAAGCAGCAAGGGCCGTCTCCAGCAGAAACACAAGCGCCCGCACCAGATACAACATGTTTATCACCTCCTTTCGCAAGTTACGGGTTACGAGTTACGGGTTGCGAGTTGCGGGCGCGGCCGGCGGGTTGGCAGCCTGCCCGCCGACCGCGCGTGTCCTCGCCGTCAGCCTTCAGCCTCCGGCTGTCAGCCGTAAGCTGTTAGCTGTGAGCTGTCGGCTGTCCTCACGGAGCGACGGGTGCGGACACGTTGAAGACATCGGTCCGGACGGCCTGCAGCACGGCCTGGGTGAGGCCGCGTGCGGTCCACTTCGCAATAAGGACCGCTGCTTCTTGCGCCGCCGATTCGCCCGACATCTCGGTCTCGTGGGTGATGTGCCACATCTCGCGTCCGAAGTCGAGGTAGAACGGGTACTGGATGACCGATACGCCCGATGCGTCGCACACCTGCTTGACCTGCAGTTCCATCGAGCCGATGGAGACAAACTGCGACTGCACGTGCTCGAACATCTTCGGCCGTTTCAGGTCCAGCACTCCCTTGATGCGAGCGGTATCGAACCCGATATCCCAGTTCGCTATCCGCTTGGTTGGGTCATTGTGAGCCATTGGTATCACCTCCTTTCTGCGGTATGACTCTCAGACGCCGCTAGACCGGGCCGGGGTTGGCTGCCACCTCCGGCCTCGGCTTTTGGGACAATCCACTTTTGGACGGTCCCTCTCCGAATTGTCAAAGAGCGGTATGTTTCGCCTTCAAGAAGCAATCTGTGTTTTGGCCTTGGAATAATGCGCCCCAAAAAGACAGGGGCGCGAGTTGCGCCCCTGGAGACTGTGGCCTCAGATATACTTTAGGGCAGATGTCCCGCCGTATCGAGGCCAAGCAGTCTCTTTACGTCCAGTTCCGGACACCGCGCCTTGAGCTTGCGGAACTTGTGGTTCACCATTACCGCGGCCTCCAGTACGGGCCGCAGCGACTCGGCGAACTGCGGATGCCCTTTGAGGAACTCCTCGACGAGAGGTTCCGTGCCCCGGTGCAGCAGGGCGATATACTCCTCCATCGCCGCCAGTTCCGCGTCACATGGCGTCGAGTATCCGGAGCAACTTAGACCCATATCGGCTCCTTTCAACCCCTTGGCTCCCATCCCATTATCCCATCCGCCGCCGCAGCTTGGCGAGACCCCGGCGACAATCGCTCTGCAGGGTCCCGGGCTTGCGGCCGGTCAGTTGGGCCAACTCTTTGTAGCTCATCTCGTCGCAGCAGTGACCGAGCACTGCGACTTGTTGGTTTGGGGAGAGCGGCGCGACCATGCGCCGCACCTCCTCTTCGGCCAGTTTGAGCGCGTGTTCATCCTCCGGGCCGGGCATGGTCGGCAGTTCCTCTTCCGGCACTGCGTCCACGCGCTCCATTCTCGGAAGATGCTTCCGCCGTCTCAGCACGGCAAACCCCAGTTTGCGCGCGAATCCAATCACCCAGGCTCGGAAATCGCGCGTGGGGTCGTATTCCCGGAGTTTGGCGAAGACCTGCTCCCAGCACTTCGACGCCAGGTCCCGGGCATCCTCGCTGTTTCTGACGATGCAGTGCAGGCAGGCGTAGACGCTGGGGTCGTGGCGCTCAACTAGCTCCGTGAAGGCCTCAAGGTCGCCTGCGAGCACCTTTGCGACTGCCTCTGCATCCGGCATCGTTTCACCGCCTTTCTTCTCGACACCGGCCCGCCCGTAGCGGACCGGCTCACGAATCCTGCCTGACCGGACCGGCCGGTTGTCCCGGCGCCCCGCCGGCCCCGGGCCAGGCCAGACTTCACTCGAACCAGGCCTGCCGGGTGGCTCAACTGCTCCTGACTGATTGTCAGTCCCCGAAAATGCTCTGTCCACCTTTCTCGGAATCTCGAAATCACGCTTCCCCTTGCGACTGCGGCCGGGCAGGAGTAGACTTTACCCATTGTAGTCACGGCCGCGTCCAATCCTTCATCCTGATACCAAACCCCGACTCGCAGATACCCACCAGCACGGTCCGGTCAGGCGGATTCGGCGTCACATCGGACCAGCCCAGGCGCATCATCCACTCCCGAATCAAACCCCGGGCCAGGTTCTCGCGGGTCGCTCCCTCGTAATTGCGGCAGTAGCGCGCCAGCGCCTGCCCGAACGGAATGTAACGGACGTAGTACTGCGGGTCCACTCCGAGGTCCGCAAGCAGGGCGCGCAACCGTGCGACGTCATTCAAGCCGCGCTCCACGCCCTCCCGAAACCGTTGCGCCACTTCCTCATTCGAAGCACGCTTCGCCCGTCGCGCAGTTCCCCGTTTCAGCGCCAACGCGAACCTGGTGGTCATCCGGTCCACGCGTCGGCTCTCGTCCCCTCGGCGTTCCTCCGCGTTTTTCTGTCCGCCCATCACTTCCGCCTTCTCGCTTCTGACTTCGCCCGACCGCCGCCCCTGCCCTTTGCCATTTCCCCTTTCCACTTCACGTCTTGGCGTCCTTGGCGGTTCATCGTCCCGCTCCCGTCGTTTGCCATTTTCACTTTCCTCTTCGCACGTCTATCGTGCGGCCACTTTGGCATTTCCCCTTTCCGCTTTCCCCTTCGCTTCTCTGCCTTTGACTGCAAACTGCGGACTTTCAGCGGCAGCCGGCACTCCCCGCGGCCTCCACAACTCCGCGTAGAACACCATCACCATTCCCTGCATCACCTTCAGGTCCAGGCCCAGCGTGTGCCAATGCTCCATCTCCATCAGCAGGCGCTCCGCCAGTTCCACGCTATCGTACTTGCAGAACAGCGCGCCCAGGGTCGGCGCGAACCTCAGGTGACAGGTAAACTGCACCATCGGCAGCTTCATCCGGTTCAGGTACGCGCCCGTGACGAGCTTGACCGGCACTGCCAGGGCCTTTTGCTGCTGGCTGCCCGGCACAACCCCCGGGTCGGTCCGGCGCAGCACTTCCAGCAGACTCACGAACTCGGGCTCCAGTTCACTTTCCAGCATGATTACTCCTTTTTTTGCCTTCAATAAGCAATCATCCTTTCTTGCCCAGAATAATGCACCTGCCTTCGGCCGGCCGCGTCCAGCCCTGGAAAGGGCGAATTCATCGCGGCGTTTCACGCTAAGTGCCCGAATCTCCGCAGTCTAGAGTCCATAGTCCATCGTCTTTTTCGGGGGGGGGGGGCCTCCCCGACGGGGGGAGTCGCTCCAAAAGTGGCTCCGAAATCAAATCCGAAAGATACTCCGCGAGATACTCCGACAGAAACTCCAAAAGAGACTCCAAAATAGGCTCCAACAGAGACTCCAAAAGAGACTCTGACAGAAACTTCGACTTAGGCTCCAAGAGAAACTCCAAAAGAGACTTCAACAGAGGCTCCAAGATAGGCTCCAACAGAGAATCCAAAAGAGGCTCCGACAGAAACTCCAAGAGAAACTCCAAAAGAGACTCCAAGAGATACTCCAACAAAGACTCCAAGAGATACTCTGTCTTAGGTTCCATCAGATACTCCGTCTTAGAATCTGTCATAGCCTGTTTTGCCGCCGGTTCCTGACCGCCGCAAGCCGCTTTGGCTGCTCGCCTGCGCAAACGAGTCGGGCTTTGCGATACGGTGACTAGTTCGGGGCTTGGGATTTGGTGCTTGGGATTTGTGATTTCCCGCGCCCGGCGCGGGCTTTGGCGCTTAGGATTTCCGCGCCGAGCGCGGGCTGTAGGCTGTAAGCTGTTAGCTGTTAGCTGTCAGCTCAGTGCCGCTGTACGATGACCTTGCAGACGGCCTGAGCTTGAGCTTGGGCTTGCGCTGCTCGCACGAAATAGACCCCGTTCGGCACGAGTTGGCCATGCTCATTCCGCGTGTCCCACGTAACCGACACCCGGTCGCCTGCTCTGCCTGAAGGCACCGGAATCCCACGCACCGTCCTGCCCGTGATGTCGGCGATTCGCAGGACTGACTGACGTTCGCCTGCCGGCACGGAGAATCGGCAGCGACTGGATACGACAGATGGCGAAACCGAGATGGCGTGCCCGGGTTCGGCCGGCGTCATTGGCTGTTCCTCGACAGCACCCGACGCCCGGAACTTCATGGTGATGAAGTCTTCGTCGGTGGTACGAGAGTTCTTGGAGGTTCCTGTTACCAGCAGATTGCCCCATGGGTCGAGACAACCTGCCTTAGGGGTATCTTCGAACGTGTCGGTCGTGTCGGTGTGCACGAACCATAGACGGTTCCCCGCGGCAGAGTACCTCTCCGCCACGTAGTCATAGCGCCAGGCTGTACCCTTCCTCTTTCCCACAGCATATACACCTTGGTCACTTGCCATGACGCCGAACTTGCCAAGCGACGTGACCGAGTCCACTTCCCAATAGTCCTTGCGCCAGAGTTGCTGGCCGCTCGGACCGTACTTCCAAGTACGTAGCGATGTTCGCGCCGTGTTCGGGGAGTACTGACCGACGACATACGCGTCGTCTGAACTGTCTACCAATATGGTGAAACCTTCGGTAGAGTCAGTTCTGGACCACACGGAGTCGCCGGACGACCTAAGACGCAGCAGCAGACACTGTCCCGCTTGGCCGTACTCCTGCTGCGACCCGGTGACGTAGACCGCACCACCAGGACTAACCGCAAGGCAGTTCGCCCAGGACTGGAAGTCGGTGTTCGGCCGGTGCGAATAGGACCACACGAGACTCCCAGATGTGTCATACTTCAGGACGACGGCATCGAAATGCTGAGACTCGTCTGTGAGGCGACCGCACACATAGATGCTCCAGTCGGAACCGAAGACCATGGCGCGGCTCTGATCTGCGTCGTGGCGCTGACCGTCAAGATACTTCGCCCAAACAACTCCTCCACCCGAGTCGAAGCGGCAGGACACGATGTCTGTGAGCGTCGAGTCGTTCCGCGTCGTGCCAGACACGTACGTTCTGCCGTACGGGTCCACAACCATGCTTACCTGAGTTGCGGTAGATGGAGTTTGGGTCGAGCGGGAGTGCCAGAACACCGTATCAAGGGTCTGCGTGCCTGTCGGAGTATACCGGAGGAGACGGAATCCGTTCTGCGGCGCCTGAATCACGTAAGCCGCCACCAGCACGTTGCCGTCCGGCTCCAGCGCAACCGCCATCTGACCGCAGGTGAACATATTGATGCCGCTACGCGTCCGGGTCCACAGGGTTTCGCCGTACGGGCTGTATTTGACCAGCGCGATGCCCCCAGTCATGTCGTCTCCCGCGAACCCGGCCACGTAGCAGTTGCCGGCCTGGTCTGCCACGATGGCCCGGGCCTCATCTGCCATGCCCACGGAATAACGGGCGACCCAGTCTTGCGCCGACAGGGATGCCGCCGCAACAAAGAGAAGAAGAACGAGTACGAACTTCACAATACCTCCCGGAGATGACTGCCATTTACTCATCGCTCTATAATGACTCACCAACGACGGCTTGTCAACTCCGAAACGTCTCCGAAAGTCGAGCTTGACATTCGGATTGACGGTGTTATTACATTGTGTTCGAAAGGGTACTGGATTCGGTGATTTCAGGACGTTGCCGTGGAGGCGTGCCCCGGCTTTCGGTCCGAGACCCGGAGCGGCGTGCGCTGTCCGCGACGACAGGATTGAAGGAGGCCCGATGCAGACCGTCCGCAAAGCCGTTGCGCTGGCCCGGTGCAGGTCAGTGCTCGTAACGCTCGTCGTTCTCTCGTTCGTTCCCCTAATGATACAACGCTGCAGTATGCCCGCTTGGGCTCAGGAACAGCGCGGCAAAGTACCTCCGTCCGGCGGCACCTCAAGGCCCGGAGCCAATCTGCCAGGGTCAGGAACGCCGCAGGCAAGCGGCCAGATTCCGAAGGCGCTTGCGGATTCCTTCCCCGACGCAGTCAGCTACTCGGC
>CAIVTL010000197.1 GCA_903908785.1 Caldifarciminota bacterium
GTCGACCAGCCAGGTATCCCCGTCCGCCGGCAGGGTCTGGATGGCGCCGCCGCTTCGGAACGCGAACCGGCACCCGCAGACGTAGAAGAACCGCGTCTGGTCCACGACGATCGAGTCGGCGCCGTCGGTCAGGGTCTGCAGGCACCAGCCGTCGGCCGAGTCGCCCTCGGTCATCCGCTTGAGGTAGCGGAACGGAACCGCCAGCCCGTTCTCGATGTCATAGACCTCGGCCGTGCGCGTGCCGCCCTTGTTCTTCCAGACGATGCGGTAGTTGGAACCGCGGTAGGCCCACAGCGCCCGGTTGTTGGAGCCGTCATCGCGGAGCGTAAGCGACTCTGCCGGGTAAGCGCCGGCGTTGGCGGTGATTCTCACCCGGTCGAAGAACTGGGTCGGTATCTGGTCGAGCTTCAGCTTCATAGCCATCTGGACAACCGGCAACCATGCTGTCGTGGTATCGACCACGGTGTCGCCGGGTGCCCGCGCCAAGCGCTGGATGTTAGTGATGATGTTGCCGAAAACGGTGGGCACGAAACGGATGGTGTCCGTTACCGAGTCGATCTTCACCGAGAACCGGGTCTCGCCCTGGACCGTGTCGCCGTTGCTCTTGGTGACTGCGAACCGGTATACCGGGTAGCGGGTGACCGGGTCGAGGATCTGACTCTCGAACTGGATGCGATAAGTCGCCGCCTCAACGGCATAGGGCGCGAGCGCCAGCGGCGTTATCGCCAGCGGTATCCGCGGGTTGCCGGACACCTGGTACGCGCTGTCCTCCGGCGGCTTGAAGTTGCCCGGCTCGGTCCGCGGCGTCACCCGCAACGGGGTCAACCCGGACTCGAGCGACAGGGTCTCCTTCGGCACGTGGCTGCTGCCGATAACGGTGTCGGAAAGGAAGTTGATATCGAACGCGGTCACCGCGAAGTAGTACGGGAACCCGAGCCGGAGCCGGCTCGAATCCACGAAGCTGTGGTACAGGCCGATGTCGGAGGCGACGGTCCGCAGGCTCTCGACCGTCGCCGCATCCTGCCAGACCACGCCGTCCCGCTTGTCGCACTGGCCGAGCAGTTGCCAGCCACCGGGCTGGCCCGACCGGCTCCGGTAGACCTTGTAGCCTTGGAAGTCCTGCTCGATGTAGTGCGGGTTCAAGACCCCGGCGATCGGGAAGAATGGGTCTTTGGCCGCTTCCGGCAGGTCATCCCAGATGAGCGTCACGCGCCCATCCCCGGGAATCAGCGTGACATTCGGAGCCGGCGGCGGTCCCGGCATCACCCAGTTGTTATCATAGGCCGCCTGCGCCGATTGCGATGCCACGGCCAGGTCGTAAGGCCAGGTTGAGGGGTCGCCGGTCCGGTCCGCGGCCGCGCCGATGAGCGCGATAGTCACCGTGGTCATCTCGCCGGGCCCCAGTGTTATCGGGCCGGTCGCCTGCAGGAACCGCTTGTCTTCCGGGGCCGCGTCAATCGAGTCGAACGGGTTGTAGTCGTAGGGCGGGGTCCACTCGTGGCCGGAGAGTGCCAGGTACTGGGCGAAGTCATTCGCGGGGTCGTTGGAGAGGATGAAGATCTTGAACGCGGACATGCCGACCTGAAGGGCTTCGGACGGCTCGTCGACGAGGCCGTTGTCGTTATCGTCCTTCCCGTTCGGGTAGATGGAGTCGTTGCCCGGCTTGGGTGCGCGCTCGACCATCTTGCCGCTCGCGTCCTTGACAAACGGGCTCTGCAGGAAATCGAATCCCATGAACCCGGCCGGAACCGGGTTCTCGGAATAGACGTACCCGACGTTATCGGCATATGCCGAGTCACTGTGGTCCTTGTTCATTACGTACTTATGGAGAATGAGGCCGCAGCGGTCGTCGGCTGCGCTGCCCACGTCCGCGTCGCAGCACACCCCCAGGTACAGGTCGGTAAGCGTAGCCGTGTCCCGGTTCCGCACGTCGTACTTGAAGAAGACGATATCGCGGTTCCAGGGCAGGGTCCACGAGTAGGTGGTCTGGTACACCTCGACGCCGATGGGCCGCGGCGACTTGCCCGCGGTGTGCAGCGACGGGTCGCGGTCGTTGAACACGGTCCAGGCGTCGCCGACCGACACGTTCGTCTGCGGGATGTAGTGAAACCAGCCCTCGATGGTATCGTTGCCCTGCGGGATACGCAGCGGGGTCAGCACCGAGTCCTGCAGCGATGCCGGGAAGTCGGCCGGGTTCGCCGGCCAGTCCTTCGGATAGACGTAGCAGCGCTCGAACTCGCGCGACCCGTAGCCGCCGGGCGCGTTGTCGTAGCACCCGGGCGTCATTTCGGACTTGCCCGAATTCGGGTTGTAGCCAATTGCTGCATATGTGTCCCCGGGAATGGCCCCGACCCAAAGCCCGGCTCCAAATATGTACATGTGCCCGGACCCATTGGGCCACTCGCCGCCTGCGCGGCCCCCACTGACGTCTTGTCCGAATACGCCGTAGTCAGTCAGGAAACAGCGCCAGCGGTTGGCGTTGAGCGTGTCATAATCGAAAATCGCCCAAC
>CAIVTL010000198.1 GCA_903908785.1 Caldifarciminota bacterium
CGAACCATAGACCAGAATCACCTTCGGTGCGGGGCGAGGGACGCGGGGCGAGGGACGCGGGACAACGCCGAGATGCGGAAGATGGTCGCGGAGGACGTTGGCGAGGGCGCGGCCGGATTCGGGGTTGTGGCAGGAGTCGACAAGGACGACAAGTTGCGAGTTGCGAGTTGCGAGTTGCGAGTTGCGGATGACCTGACAGCGGGCGGGAATCGAAACCGTTCGCAGCCCTCGCGCGACGCGGTTGAACTTGATGCGGCCGTCGTCCTTTGCGAGTTCGCCGAGCACGGCTAGCGCGGTCCGGCAGTTCTCGACTTGATGCCGACCGAGCAAGGGGAGTCGGATTGAGCCGGACCCGGCGCGGGAGCGGGCGCGGAAGCTTGTGCCCGCCGCGGTTGATAGGACCGATTGGACCGATACAACCGATGACGCCAGCCTGAGCCCGGCCCCGGTCTCCCCTGCCTTGCGCTTGAGCGTCGCGAGCACTTCCGGTTCCTGTTCGCTGATGACGACCGGCCTGCCCTTGCGCATGATGCCGGCCTTCTCCCCTGCTATCTTGGTCAAGGTGTTGCCCAGCACCTTGACGTGGTCGTACCCGATGCGGGTGATGACAGAGACCTTCGGGTCGGAAAGGTTGGTCGCATCGAGCCTGCCGCCAAGTCCGACTTCGATGATGGAGTAGTCGGGTTGCCTGTCGGCAAACAGGCTGAAGGCCATAGCGGTGGTTATCTCGAAATAGCTGACGGACACACGAGTTTGCAGTTTGCAGGTTGCAGTTTGCAGGTCCGAAGAGGACGGAGCGACAAACGGGGCGAGGCGGGAGACGAGGCGGGCGAAGAGGCGTTTGGGAATCGGCCTGCCGTCTAGCTGGATTCGCTCGCGCACGTCTAGGACGTGCGGGGAGATAAACATGCCCGTCGAGAGTCCGCAGCCGCGCAGAGCGGCGTCGAGCATGTAGCAGACCGAGCCCTTGCCCTTGGTGCCGGCCACAAGGATGACGTTGCGCATCCGTTCCTGGGGATTGCCCGCGAGTTCGAGCAGCCGGCGGATGCTGTCGAGTTTGAACTTGGTCCGCGGCCCGGGCAGCTTTTCGTAGTTCACGAGGCCGTCGAGAAACTCGATGGCCTGGGAATAGGTCATATAGGACCTATAGGACTAATGCAGGACCACTTTCAGCGAAGTGCAGCCGGGCGCGGCGACTTGCACCATGTACACCCCGCGATGCAGGCCGCGCAGGTCGATGCGGTCGGCATCGCGCACGGCGGCAACCAGCGAACCGGCCGCATCGAAGACCCGCGCCGAGTACCGGCCGACCGGAACGAGCCGCACCACCCCGCGCGACGGATTAGGCAGCAGCCGGACGGCCGACGTCACGGGGGCGACTTGAGGCTCGGCGACCGCGGTGCCCGGACCATCGAAGGCGTAGAGCGTGTCGTTCATGCAGCCGAAGTAGACGCGGCCGCCCGGCCCGATTGCCGGCGACGACCAGACGTCGTCTGTCAGCCGGGTTTGCCAGAGCACCGTCGAATCCGGCCCGATGACGTAGAACATGCTGCTCGTGTCCGCGGCCGTACCGACGAACACGTTGCCGTCCGCGTCCACGGCCGGGGAGCAGTAGTTGGTGCTGCCGCCGATGGACTTGCGCCAGCGCACAACCGAGTCGGTACCGATGCAGTAGAGCCGGGTCGCGGCCACAACGTAGAGCGTCGATTCGTTCGCGATTGCCGGGCAGGACTGGATTTGCGCGGCCAGGCTGTCGCGCCACTTGAGCGTGCCGTTGGGGTTGACCGCGTAGAGGAAACGCCCGGCGCCGACGTAGACGGTTGAATCCGGTCCGACTGCGGGCGAGGCGAATTCAGCCTCGGCCGCGAGGTCGAACGACCACGGCGATGTGCCGTCCGGGTTGAAACACCAGAGCTTGCGGCTCAGGGTGTCGCGGGTCGTGGCCACGTAGATACGACCGTCCGACCCGACCGCGGGCGCGGAGTTGACCGACGCGCCCAGCGGCCGCGCCCACGCGAGCGTGCTGTCCGGCCGTACGGCATACAGCGAGTCCGAGTAGCAGGCGAAGTAGACCTTGCCGTCCAGCCCGATGACCGGCGAGTGGCTGATTGAGAGCGAGTTGTGCGGCGGCCACGACCAGCGCACCACGCCGCCGCGGCTGAGCTTGACCAACCTGCGGTTGGTGGTGATGTAGATGTTGCCGGAGTCGTCGAGCGCGGGCGCGGAGAAGTAGATAGTCGTGCCGAGCCCGGCGAGGCTCGTGCTCCAGGCCACGCCGCCGGACGCGGTCAGGCAGTAGACGTGCGTATCGCGGGCGCCGAAGATGACCCGGCCCGAGTCGTCAACCGCGGGCGAGCCGGATATTTCCGAGTCGGCCGTGAAAGTCCATGCCTGTACCAGCGTGTCGCCGACGGCGAGGGCCGACCGACCGGTATGCTGCGGGTCACCGTGGAAGCAGGCCCACGGATGAGCCGCCGCCAGCGCCGCCATAACTGCAAGTAACACGAACGTCGTTCTCATGATTCCTCCTGTTCCGGCGGCCCGCTGCGCAGCTCGATTCCCCGCGTGCTTGACCGGATGAAATGGATTAGGTTCAAGAGTTGCTCCCGCCCGCGGTCCGGCGCGGTGGCCGGAAGCAGGTCTGACTCGATTGTAGACAAAGCCTGGGCAAGGTTCAAGCCCGCCCGGTAGATGATGTGGTGCGCCCTATGCAGAAAACCCAGCGTCGGTTCCGCGATTCCGGAGCGCTGCAACCCGACCACATTCAGCCCGCGCGCACGGCAGGGATTGCCCGCCGCCAGCATGAACGGCGGGATGTCCTTGTTCACGTACGAGCACGCGCCGACCATGGCCAGCGTCCCGACGCGACAGAACTGATGCACGCCCGCAAGGCCGCCGATATTCGCTCCGTCCCCGAGTTCCACATGGCCGGCCAATTGCGCGCCGTTGGTGACCACGCAGTCATTGCCGACGCGGCAGTTGTGTGCGATATGGACATAGGCCATCACAAAGTTGCGGTCGCCGATGACGGTCGCGTTACCCGTCCCGGTTGCCCGGTGTACGGTGGCGTAGTCAAAGAACGTGTTGCCGGAGCCGATTCGCACTTCGGTGTCCTCGCCCCGGTACTTGGTATCCATCGGCGGGCCGCCGATTGCCACGCCGGGCGCGAATCGGTTGCCCGCGCCGACAGTCAACCGGCCTTCAAGGACGCAGAACGGCCCGACCTCGCAGCCGGAGCCGAGGGTGACGTCAGGGCCGATGAGGGCGGAGGGGTGGATGCTGCCGGCGGAAGGGATCGAGGGATCGAGGGATCGAGGGATCAAGTGGAAAAACCTGCCCCGCGTTCAGCGTGGTGCGTCAAGCGTGGTGCGTCGCGTCAGCGCAGTGCGCCGATGACTATTGCTTCGCACGCCAGCTCATCGCCGACCCTGGCCGTACCGTGAATCTTATACACCGAAGACCGGCCGTTGACGATGTCGGCGGACAGCAACAGGCGGTCTCCGGGCGAAACCTGGCGGCGGAACCGCACTTTCTCGATTCCGGCAAAGAGCGTCTTCCGGCCGCGACGCGGTTCCCGCTTCTCGCACACCAGCAGGATTCCGGCCTGGGCAATGGCCTCGACCATCAGCACTCCGGGCATCGTCGGAAGACCGGGGAAGTGGCCGGCGAAGTAGAACTCCTCCGCCTTGATGTCCCGGTATCCCTCAATCAGGTTGGGCCCAAGCTTCGTAATCTCATCAAGGAAAAGGAATGGCTCACGGTGGGGCATCCTCTCCTTTATCTGCTCCAGGTTAAACACGACTTCACTCATCGAGCCTCCAGTTCTCTCTCGACGTTACGGGCAAAGGCAATGTTCAGCCGATGCCCGGGCATGAATGCAAAGACCTCAGCCTCAAGCGGCCTGCCCAGCAGGGCCAGGTCACCCAGCAGATCCAGTGCCTTGTGTCGGCACGGCTCGTCCGGGAACCGCCATCGCTCGGCGCACACGAACCGGCCCACGCGCTTGAGCCGAAACGGCAGGCCCAGTCTTTTCCTGAACGCGGCCGGCGACATGCCGGTTCGCGCCAGGGTCCGGGCTCGGGCCACGGCCGGCAGGAATGCTGCGGGCGTGGCCGTGAACGCGCAGAACTGCGTTCCGAACTCGGCAAAGCGCGTCAGGCAGTTGACGGTCAGGCCCCTGGCCGGAACTGCGGCGATGAACCGCACACCCTGCCTTACCAGCACCGGCCGCCTGAGCCGCGCCGGCACAGGCCCGGCCTCGTACCTGACGATGCCGGCTTTCATCAACAAGCGCGCATATGGCTCGGCGCTGCCGTCGCCAATCGGCAGGGTCGAACCAATCGTCTCCACGGCGAGGTCGGTGATGCCAAGGCCATAGCACGCGGCCAGCAGATGCTCAACCATCCGAACCTTGCGAGCGCTTCGGCCCAGGCACGTCGCGTGGCCGCACTCGTGTGCGTTTGACAGTGTCGCCCGCGTCCGGCCGTTGAACCAGATGCCGGTTCCCGGCCCGGCCGGCCCGAGCCGCACCTTGACCGGACCGCCGGCGGACGAGTCTCTACCGGAAAGGCTGACTGTGCCGGCAATCGTGGCTCCGCCGCTCATTCTCCCCTGCCGAACCGACGCCACAGGCGCGCCCAGAAACGCTTCATCTCCGAATGCGGTCGTGCCGGGATGCCGGAGTAGTGCGCGCCGGCCGGGACCGAACGGAACACCGCCGACTTCGCGTAGATAACCGCGTCGTCGCCAATCGTCACGTGGTCGCTCACTCCAACCTGACCCGCCAGCGTCACCCGGTCACCGAGCACCGCGCTGCCCGCGATTCCAACCTGTCCGGCCAGTATGCAATCGCGGCCAATCACGACGTTGTGGCCGATGTGCACGAGGCAGTCAATCTTCGTGCCTCGACCGATACGCGTCTCCCGGCCGGTCTTCGCCCGCGCAATCGTGCAATTAGCCCCGATGTCTACGTCGTCCTCGACTATCACGCGGCCGTCATGCTCAAGCAGGCGGTGGCTGCCGTCCTGCTTTTCGTAGCCGAACCCGGCGCAGCCGATCCGCGTGCCCGGGCCGATATGCACGCGCGCGCCGATGGTCGTCCGGCCCGTGATTGTCACGTTTGGTTCCACGACCGAACCCGGCCCGATTTCGACCTCCGGCCCGACGAAGACGAACGGTGCGAGCACGACGCCCGGCTCGACCTTCGCGCCCGGCTCGACCCGCGCCGACTCAGTGGGTCTCAACGGCCGCGAGCAGCACCCTGACAACCGCGCCGACCTGGTTCTGCAGGTCCTCGGTCCGGGCCGCGTCACCCTTCTCGGTCTTGAGCAGCGTCCCGAGCCGCGCGTCGGCGATGGAGAGTTCGAACTGAACCCGGCGGTCCTGCTTGGTCGCGGATCCAAAGACCACGTAATCAGCATCAAGCGCGCGGCCCGCGTCCAGTGCCTTGTCCAGCAGCACCTGCTGACTCTGCATCCCGTACGCCGCCAACTGCTGGTCAACCTTCGCATTGGCAACCATGTCCACCTTGGGCTGGGCTCCCATCAGCCGGTTGGCGAAATCCCGGATGTCGCTGCCGACGTGGTCCTGCGTCGCGAGGTCGTTGGTGTTGTACACCGGCATGAGCGCGTAGAGCTTCTTGCCCGAACCGGACGGCGCGACCGGCGCGAACTCGCCGTTCAGGGCCTCGAGTGCCAACTGGGTCAGGTCAAGCCCGGTCTGTGCATAGACGACCCCGGACTTGGACGCGTCCAATATCAGGGCAAACCCCTCGTCCTCCGCCATCTTTGCCACCGCCGAGTCAATCTTCCCGACAATCGGCGCGATCAACTCCTTGTACTGCTGGTCAATCTTGCCGCCCTTGCCGTAGACTTCGGCGATGTAGCTGTCATAGCGGCGCTTCCGCTGGTCCACCTCGGCGTTCTTCGCGCGCTTCCCTTCCTCGGAAAGCGTGAGTTGCTGGGACTCGTACTCCTGCTTCGACTGCTCGTAGTCGCTCTTCAGGGATTCGGCCTTTGCCTCGAAGCTCACGCGCACCGTGTCCATCTGGCCCTTCGCCTCAATCGCGGCCTCGTACTTGGCAATGACCTGGTCATAGTCGACGTAGCCAACCCGGAACTCCTTGGCCGCGAGCGTTCCCACGGTCAGAAGCCCGACGGCAATTGCCAGCCGTAATGCTCTCACAAATCCTCCTGTATTCATACTGTCACTTTTCGCTGCTCACTGGTTTCCAGCTTAGGCCGTGAAGCCCGAATGTCAACACGGGCCGCCGGTCAGGCCGGAGCCCTCCTGCCCGATGCGGAAGTCTCCGAGCGCTCTCGGCTCCAGGTTCGCGGCGCAAGTCAGGCTCAGCCGCAGATAGTTATCGGTCAGCGCGGTCCGGCTCGTCTCGACAATCGCCGGCCGGACCATGCCGATGAAACGCGCCTGGTACTCCTGCCGGCGCCGGTCGGAAAAGGCCCGCAACTCGCCGACCCGCTCCCGGACAGCCGACACAGGCACCGGCTCGCCCCGGCACGCTTCCTCAGTTCCGGGCCGAAGCGAGAACGGAAATACGTGCAGATACCCAACCGGCACCTCAGCAAGGAACTGCCGCGTCAGATGGAACGACTCGTCCGTCTCGCCGGGAAACCCGGTAATCACGTCCAGCCCGACGTTCGTTTCCGGCCGAACCTTGAGGATGCGCTCGACCAACCGCCTGAAGTCCGCCACCCGGTACTGCCGGTTCATCTTCTCCAGAAGGGCATCGTCGCCGGACTGCAGCGGGATGTGAAGATGCGGGCAGACGCGGGTGTCGGACATGAGTGCGGTCAGGGCTTCGTCAAACGTGTCCGGCTCGATCGAAGCCAGCCGGATGCGTGCGCCGCGGCACTGTTCGAGCAGCCCGGACAAGAGACCGGCCAGCGTCGTGTCGCCGTCCCGGTACGTGCCGAGGTTCAGGCCGGTCAGCACGACCTCGTGGAAGCCGCTTGCCAGCAGCCCTTCGAACTGCTCCCGGACCCGGCGCGTCGGCACCGAACGCGACTCGCCCCGGAGCCCGGAGACGATACAATACGAACACTGGCGGCTGCACCCGTCCTGGACCTTGAGTATCGCCCGGCTACGAAGCGGTGCCGGGCCGATGCCCGCAATCTCGGCCTGCTTCCGCTCATTGTCCCAGACTTCATCAACCCCGGCAATCCGTCGAACCTGTTCCGGGGAACGCTGCGCCAGGCATCCGAGCACGACCACGCGCGGCCCGCCTTCGAGTCGGCACGCGCGGCGAATCATCTGCATCGAGCTCCGGTCAGCGTGAGCAGTCACGGTGCAGGTGTTGATGTAGCAGGCGTCAGCCCGCTCCGGCGAGTCAACAAGCATGACGCCCTGAAGCGCCAGACGGTGCCTCAGGGCGTCACTCTCAGATTGATTCAGCCGGCAGCCGGCAGTCAGAACGGTCGCTGTGGGCTGCTTCACTCGCTGGGTCCGACTCGTCGGTCAAGCCAGACCGGTCCGACTTCCGCCCTACCCTTCCAGGTCCCGCTCTTCCTCGAACTCGCGGAGATGGTCCTCGAGTGTGAACTTGTCGGTCAGGTCCTCTTCGCGATAGCGCTCGCGTCCCCGGTCCCGCTCGGGACGGTCGGGACGCTCCTGCCGTTCCTCGGGCGGCGGCTCAAGCTCGGGGTGCAGGGCTCGCTCACTCAGGGCAATCCGGCGGTGCTCAAGGTCGATACGGATAACCTTCAGCTCCAACTCCTCGCCGATCTCGTACTTCTCCTTCGCCTTCTTGCCGCCGCGCGCCAACTGGCTCAAGGGCACGAACCCCTCGATGTCATAGTTGAGCGCGACGACCACACCCGGCTTGGGCAGGTCGACAATCCGCGACTTGACGATGTCGCCTTCCTTCAGCTCTTTGCTGATGCTGTAGAACGGGTCTTCCTGGGTCTGCTTCAGCCCGAGCGTTATCCGCCGGTTCTCCTTGTCGATCCCGAGGATGATGGTTTCGACCCGCTGGCCCTTCTTCAACTCCTCGCGCGAGTGCTTGATGCGCTTGGTCCACGAGACGTCCGCGTTGTGAATCAGGCCCTCGATGCCTTCCTCGATCTCGACGAAGGCCCCGAACTCCTTGAGCGCCCTTACCTTGCCCTCGACCCGCTGACCGACGTGGTATTTCTCGTCGACCAGCGACCACGGGTCCGGCAGGGTCTGCTTCAGGCCGAGCGATATCCGCCGGTTCTCCTTGTCGATATTGAGGACGACGGTCTCGATGTCCTGGTCGACCGCGAGAATCTGCGAAGGATGGTGGATGGACTTGGTCCAGGACATCTCCGAGATGTGAATCAGGCCTTCGATGCCCTTTTCC
>CAIVTL010000199.1 GCA_903908785.1 Caldifarciminota bacterium
TACCCAAGCTGCGCGGCGACCGCACCGGAGCGCCGACGATAATTCCAACCCCGGGAAATTGCGCCGAAACCCGCGCGACTTCAGCCAGTCCGGCCTCCACGCGGTCGATGAACCAGTTCCGCGCCAGCAGGTCGCGCGGCGGATACCCGGACAGGAACAGCTCCGAGAAAACGACGACGTCGGGCCTGAGCCCGCGGGCCTGCCCAAGCGCCTGCTGTACGCGCCGGACGTTGCCCGGCACGTCGCCGACCACCGGATTGAGCTGCGCAAGTGCAATCCTCATCGCTTATCGTTCACCGTTTTCGTTCTTCATTCTTCGGTCTTCATCCTTCATCATTTATCTCATAGCAGTCTGCCAAACCCGCATTCCTTGTCAACTAAGGTCGCATTGCCTATCATGTTACCGAATTGCTTCCCCTGATGCTATTCCTGCTGCTGCCGGCCCAACTGCCGAGGCCGGTACTGCCGTCCGCATCGGCGCTCGATACCTTTGACCTCTCCGACCACACGGTTGTCCTGTCAGTCGATGACGGCTATCACTCCGTCTATGAGAACATCTACCCGCTGCTCAAGCGCTACCAGATGACCATCACCCTGGCGCTCATCACCGGCTGCATCACCGAGGGCAAGCCGTCCTACCGGCCGTCCGACCGGTTCCTGAACGAACGCGAAATCCGGGAGATGATGGACACCTGCGGCATCGAAATCGCCAGCCACACGCTGACCCATGCCTGGCTCACCCACCTCGACACCGCGTCGGCCTGGCGGGAAATCAGCGATTCCAAGCGACGGCTCGAGTCGCTCTTCGGCACCGAGGTCATCACGTTCGTCTATCCTTATGGTGACATGAACGGCCGGGTCCGCGAAATGGTGCGCCGTGCCGGGTACAAGCTGGCCCGGGCGGTACGGGGCGGCACGCCCAATCTCTGGGTTGAACGGTATGCAATTCCTGAGGTCGAACTCCGGATTGAGACCCGGCTGCCGGAAGTGATTCACTACATCCGCCGGCACGAAACGACGGTGATTCTGCTGCACCGCATCGTCCACTCACCCAAGGTCTTCACCGAGTGGCCGGTGTCTGACTTTGCCGCCCTGCTGGACTGGATGCACGCGCGGCGGGTGCGCGTCGTTACGCTGAGCGAACTCTATCGAGAATGGTGGCGAGAGAGGCTGAACCGGGCCCTGCTTCAGTCGACCGCCGACTCCAATCCGACCAGGTTATTCGAGGATGTAGACATCGACGCCACTCGTACCCCCCATTCCCGCTGAACTGAAGGCGTCCATGTTCTTCTTCCGACCGACAAATATGTCGATGTGCTTGCCCTTGATCGCGCTGCCTATGTCGTGGGCGTAGAAAACCCCTCCCAGGGTCTGGCCGTCTACCGCTACGTTCTCAGCCTGCGGTATGTAGACCACTGAACCCAGCGGAATCAGCCGCGGGTCAACCGCGATGGACTTGAGCTCGGCCAGACTATACCCGCCGCAACCGAGGAACCGGTCCACGACCTCGACTCGGTTCGCCCGTTTCATGTAGCTGATGCGCCGACCATCCTTCAAACAGGCGGCAGCCTCAACGCGGAAAGCCTTCACGAACGCCGAAGAGAACCGGCCGAGAAGCTGGCCATCGGCAAGGTAGAGCGGTGACGACCGGCTGGTTGGGTACTCGGCCTCTTCGACCGCCCAGTAGTAGGTGACCTTGAACCGGCCCAGATATCGGCCCTGCGGGACGCCGGCGCTGTCTCGCAGACCGGACAACAAGAAATCCGGCGGCTGAACCCCGGCCCGAACAACACTGCTCGTAGTCTGAGCCCGGGGCAGGAAACAGGCCGACATCAGCAAGAACAGGCCTACAGCCCATTTTCTCATGGTAATATGCTGCAAATCCTGACCGTCCTGTCAAGTAAATCCGTGTGCTACGTTCGGACGCTAATAGCACGACATCGCTAACTCACTAATCTACAAGAACTTAGTGGCAGTCAACACAAACTGCAACCCACGTCTGGTGGCACGCGACAGACCGATTGGCACCGATTCCGGGCGGCCGGACGTGGATTTGCTGTTACTTCCGGCCAAGACGACTAATCTGTGGGCTACGGCTCGGTTCGGCTCAGGAACCGGGTTCTATCCGAGGTTCAGTTCGCTCTGCTGCGAGCTCGATGCCTTGCGCTTGAAGTGGTCGTACGCCCTTTTCTGGGCTGTCCGGCCGCGCGAGGTCCGCTGGATAAGGCCCTGCTGCACCAGAAACGGCTCGTAGACCTCCTCCAGCGTTCCGACGTCCTCCCCGACCGCCACCGCCAGCGAAGAAGCGCCCACCGGCCCGCCGTTGAACCGGTCAATGATAGTGAGGAGTATCTTCTTGTCCATCTCATCCAGACCGAGAGTATCAACGTCGAGCTGGGTAAGGGCATATAGTGTTATCTCTTTGTCCACCAAGCTCTTAGAATTAACCTGGGCGAAATCCCGCACCCGGCGTAGCAGGCGATTGGCGATGCGCGGAGTGCCGCGGGACCGACCGGCAATCTCCCAAGACGCATCGTCATCCACCTTTACTCCCAGGATGCGCGCCGCTCGGCGGACAATCAGTACAAGGTCCTCAGCCGGGTAGTAGTCGAGATGAAAAGACATTCCGAACCGGGAGCGAAGGGGCGCGGTCAGCAGGCCGGACCGGGTCGTGGCGCCGACCAGGGTGAAATCATGCAGTTGTATCTTCTCCGACCTCGCCCCGGGCCCCTTGTCAATCAGGATGTCGAGCTCGAAGTCCTCCATCGCCGGGTACAGGTATTCCTCGACCGCCTTATTCGTCCGATGTATCTCATCAATGAAGAATACATCCTTCGGCGCCAACCCGGTCAGGATCCCGGCGAGGTCTACCGGCCGTTCAAGTATCGGGCCGGAACTGGCGCGGATTGCGGCCCCCATCTCGCAGGCAATGATGTGAGCAAGGGTGGTCTTGCCCAGCCCAGGCGGGCCGAAGAGCAGTACGTGCTCCAGCGGTTCACCGCGCAGCTTCGCGGCCTCAATGAAGACCCGGAGGTTCTCTTTCAGCCTGGCTTGGCCGATGAAGTCACCCAGGGTCCGGGGCCGGATTTCGTCATCCAGCACCTCCTCGCCCCGCATCCGCTGGGGAGACGAGAGCCGTTCGGCCTGTACCACTCTCTGCTAACCTCGCTGCGCCAGCGCCAGCTTCAGGAGTTCCTGCAGGCTGACGCTGCCTGCCGACCCGACTCGGCGCAGCCGCTCCCGTGCCTCACGATGGGTGAGTCCCAGAGAAACCAGGGCCGATTCCGCGTCCGCCAGCAGTCCCGAACCCGCCTCGGGAGGAGGCGCCTCGGCCTGCAGTTTCTTGATGATATTATCGGCCTTGGTCGGCCCGATGCCGGGCACGCTGCGCAGCACGTCGGCCTTGCCCTGGACGATGACCGCATCTATCTCCTCCGGGGCGAATCGGGAGAGCAGGTTAAGCCCGGCCTTGGGACCGATGCCGGAAACCGACGTCAGGCGCTGGAACGCAACCATCTCGGCCTTGTCCAGGAACCCGAACAGCTCCACCCCATCCCGCGTGAAATGAGTGTGCACGCTCAGCGCGACCTCGGTGCCGACCTCCGCCAGCCGCCGCGAGGTCGAGAGCGGAACCTTCAGGCTGAACCCGATACCCAGGCATTCTACCACGACGCGCGTCGGCTCCTTCTCAGCCAGGACTCCGCGCAGTCGAGCTAGCAACGCCGCCCTGCCCTTTCCGCCGGTCCGTGTCCGACCGTGTCCGTCCGCGCCAGTCGGTGTCCGGCCGTCCTCCGGCCGAGGCAATAGGCCGCGGCCAGTGCGTCAGCCGCATGCTCCGAAACCCTCTCCCCGAGTTGCAGCAGTCGTTTGACCATGTAATTCATCTGGTGTTTCGATGCCCGGCCGCTCCCGGTGAGGGCCAGTTTGATTGTGGCGGGAGTCAGTTCCGTCACCGGTATGCGGTTCCGGCCCAGCACGTAGAGTATCGTGCCTCGCGCTTCGGCTGAAAGGATTACGCTCCGCGCGCCCTTCGCCTTGAAAAAGAGAGACTCAATCGCGCAGTGGGTGGGCCGATTGCGCCGAACCACCTCTTCCATTCCCTCGCCGAGGGACCGCAGCCGCTCCGGCATGGACTGGCGGGTGTCGGTTGTGATGAGGCCGAACTCGGTCGCGAGTCCGTTCTCGATGATGCCGTATCCGGTCGCGCTCAGCCCGGGGTCAATCCCCAGAATCCTCAAGTCGGGCTATTCCGCGGCCGCGATCTTCTCCAGTATCTCGTCCGAGATGTCGAAATTGGCGTAGACCTGCTGCACCTCTTCCAGCTCCTCGAGCATCTCAATCAACTTGAGGACCTTGGGCGCGTCGTGCTCGCCGAGCTTCACGTTGTTGGCCGCAACCATGGTCAGTTCGGCGCTCTCGGGTTCGATGCCGGAGTCCTTGAGCTGCTTCTTCACCTTCTCGAACGCGCCAAGCGGCGTCAAAATCGAGTAGGCGCTGGCCTCGGTCTGCACGTCGTCGGCCCCGGCCTCGAGCGCAGCCGTCAGCACCGCGTCCTCCTCCGCCTTGTCCTTGGACACGACAATCAGGCCCTGCGACTTGAACTGCCAGGCCACCGAGCCGGCCGAGCCCATGCTGCCGCCGTACTTGTCGAGCACGTGACGGACTTCCGAGGTGCTTCGGTTCTTGTTATCGGTGAGCGCGCGAATCAGCAGTGCCACTCCGCTCGGACCATAACCCTCGTAGACGGTCTCTTCGTAGGTAACCCCGGGCAACTCACCGGTGCCTTTCTTGATTGCCCGGTCAACGTTGTCGGCCGGCATGTTGATTGTCTTGGCCGAATCGACTGCGGAGCGCAGTCGCGGATTGGCATCGATGTCGCCCCCGCCGATTCTCGCCGCCGTCGTGATTTCGCGGATGAGCTTGGAAAAGGCCGCGCCCCGGGCCGCGTCGGTCTTGCCCTTCTTGTGCTTGATTGTTGACCACTTAGAATGTCCGGACATAACGTTCCTCCTCAGCAGCCGATGCCGCGGCTCCGGCTGTCGTCAGGTAATTCAATGCCAGTCTCGCCAGCACACCGGACTCGGGTCGGCGTCTGCTGTTCGCGACACTATTCTAGGGCCACGGACACTGATGTCAACTTCGCCCCGCCGCGCCGAGAACCGGACGGAATCAACCACAGAGACCACGGAGAACACAGAGCCGGACGGCTTTGACTTCTGGTGTCTCCGCTCTGGCTTCTGGCTTGGTCCGAACCATCAAGTTCTCTCTGTGCCCTCTGTGTGCTCTGTGGTTCAATCTCCGGCGCCGCGCGGATTCGCTTGACAATCGGAGCAAACGGCCGTAACTTAGAAGTATCATGCAAGCCCTGACACTGGTCATCAGCCTCATAGCCATTGACCCCAACGCCGGCACCACCGGCTTTGACTTTCTGAGAATCACACCCACTGCCCGCGAGGCCGCGCTCGGCGGCGCGGCGATCGGCCTTGCGCCGAGTCCGACGGGCTTCTGGTTCAGTCCGGCGCACGCCCTGTCGGCCGAGAGCCCGCGAGCTCAAGTCGGTTATCTCAACTACGTCGCCGGCGTCCACATCGGTTCGGCCGCGTACAGCCAGCCGGTCGGGACCGACAAGGGCGTCGGGTTCGGCCTCGTCTACCTCAACGCCGGCACCATGAAACGGACGAACGAGCGCGGCGATGAACTCGGCACGTTCGGCGTCTCTTTTGCCGACATGAACCTGAGCGGCGCCGTGAAACTCGGCGAAGCGCTGGCAGTCGGGGTCGGAGTGCAGGGACTCTACGGTTCCATCGACACCTTCTTCACAATGGGACTTGCCGGCAACGTGGGCGCGACCTACCGGCTGCCGGTCGATGGCCTCACCGCAGGCCTGGCCGTGAAGAATCTCGGCCTCCAGCTCAAGGCGTTCCAGGCCAACCGGGACCCCCTGCCGATTGACTTCGGGCTCGGGCTCGGCTACCAGCCCAACCCGTCGCTCAACCTTGCGCTCGACCTGCACAAGCCGATTGACAACCGGGTCAGCGTCCGCGCCGGCGTCGAGGGCTGGGTTGCCGACCTGCTGGCTCTGCGTGTCGGGTATAATAGCGACGGGGTTGACCTCAAGTCCGGCGGCGGCTCCGACATCCTGGCCGGACTCTCGACGGGCCTCGGAATCCGCTATCGCGGGTACGAACTGGACTACTGCTTCATCCCGATGGTCGAACTGGGAGTAGCCCACCGCATCTCGCTGGCGTTTTCCCTCTAGCCCGCTCGCGGCCACCGCCTACCAATGAAAAGACAATTCATCAAGGACATCAAGACCGGCACGCAGGTTGACGATGTCTTCTACTGCTCGCGCCGGGACGTGAGAGAACGCCGCGACGGCGGCGCGTTCCTGACCCTTGAGCTGCGCGACAAGACCGGCTTCGCCAACGCCATCATGTGGGACCGGATTGAAGACGCACTGAAGTGCGTCGAGGTCGGCGGATTCTACCGCGTCACCGGCCGGATGGGCGACTACCAGGGCAAGGCCCAGCTCAACGTCAACCTCATCTACCCGGCCGACAAGGCCGAAATCTCGCGGGACGACTTCATCGCCGCGTCGCGCTACGACCGCGCCGAACTCATGACCGAACTGCGCGGCTTTATCGCTGCGGTGAAGAACCCGCACCTCCGCGGCCTGCTCGATGCCTTCTTCGGCGACGCGGGTTTCGCCGAGAAGTTCTCGCTCGCGCCGGGCGGCGCGCGGGTCCACCATGCGTACCTGGGCGGATTGCTTGAGCACACGACCCTGATGGCCCGGCTTGCCCGCTCCTTCCCCGAAGTCTACAAGGAAATTGACGGGGACCTGCTGATGACCGGCCTCATCCTGCACGACGTGGGCAAGGTCAGGGAATACGTCTACGACGTCGCGATCGACCACTCCTACGACGGCCGCCTTCTCGGCCACATCACCATGGGCTACGAAATGGTCCAGGACAAACTCGCCGGCATGAAAGACTTCCCGGTCGAGCTCGGTCGAATGCTCCTCCATATCATCCTCGCCCACCACGGCCAGATGGAATTCGGCTCGCCCAAGACCCCGAAGTTCGCCGAAGCCTTCATCGTCTACTTCCTCGACAACCTCGACGCCCGGGCCGCCATGTTCCGCGAAACGGTCGAGAAAAACCCCAACGCCAAGTGGACCGATTTCCAGCAGTACCTGGAAACCAACGTCTACATCCCGGACAAACCCGCCTGATTCGCCTTCCGTCCTCCTCGTTCATCGTTCATCGTTGTTCGTTCATCGTTCTTCATCCTTCGTTCCTCGTTCTTCGTTCTTCGTTCCGCCCTTCCGCCTTCCGGGCCATCTGCGTAATCTGCGCAATCTGCGGATATCCTCTCCGCTCCTCTTGGCGTCCTTGGCGGTTCATCTGTCTTTCTTTGTTCTTCGTTCCTCGTTCTTCGTTCTTTCCCCCTTGGCGGTTCTCTTTCGGTCTTCGGGTGGAGGATAAGTGCGCCCCATGCTAGCACCCACGGCGGCGAGGCCGAGCGCGGACCCGGACTTCCCGACCCTCCAGACCGCCTGCCGACAACTCGCCCTCGAACTGACCCAACCCCAGTACGACTCGCTGGTTCGCTACACGCAACTGCTGCGCGACTGGAACCTGCGCCTCAACCTCGTATCGCGCCGCGACACCGACCGGGTTCTGACTTATCACGTAATTGACTCGCTGGCCGTGGCGCGGCTGATTCCACAGGGTGCGCGGGTCTGCGACATTGGCACCGGGGCCGGCCTGCCTGGAATCCCGCTGGCGCTGACCAGACCGGACATCACCAAGATGCTGCTCATCGAGTCATCGCAGAAGAAAAGCCGGTTTCTGCAAACCGCGGTCAACGAACTCGGGCTTGGCAACGTGGAAGTGCTGAACGAGCGGGCTGAGTCGTTGCCCGGCCTGGACTGCGACGTCATCCTCAGCCGCCTCGCCGGCCCCCTGCGGGACGTAGTCCAATACGCCCGCCCGCACCGCAAACCTAAAGGTACGATTGTCCTATACAAAACGCGAGACTCCGCCGAGGAACTCCGGAAGGCCGGCCGGGTCCTCGCTCGTCACAAACTGCGGGTCACCGGTTCCTACGACATCCGTCTGCCGCTCTCATCCGTGCCCCGGCGGTTCATTGTGCTGGGTTCCTAGCCCGGCGTCCGGTCCATCACTCTGCAATCTGCAACTGGAAATCTGGAATGCCTCGGTGTCCGCCGCCGCTCTGTGCTGCTCGGTTCCTAGCGAATTCACCACAAAAAGAAAGAAGGCCGAACCTGGCCTTCATTCTTTTGAACTCTGGATGTAACTCTTAAAAGCGTGCTCGGGTCGCACAAATCTCGTAGAAAGGAGGTGATCCAGCCGCACGTTCCCGTACGGCTACCTTGTTACGACTTCGCCCCAGTCATCGGCCCTGCCTTAGGCCCTCGTAAAGAGGGACTTTGGGCATTGCCGACTCCCATGGCGTGACGGGCGGTGTGTACAAGACCCGGGAACGTATTCACCACTGCATGCTGATCAGTGATTACTAGCGATTCCATCTTCATGCAGGCGAGTTGCAGCCTGCAATCCGAACCATGGCCGCTTTTACAGGATTGGCATCACCTCGCGATGTAGCTTCCCATTGTAACGGCCACTGTAGGACGTGTGTAGCCCTGGGCATAAGGACCATGATGACTTGACGTTATCCCCACCTTCCTCCTCCTTGACGGAGGCAGTCCCCCTAGAGTGCACCCTCGCGGGTTTGCAGCGGTTTGTACCGCCCATTGTAGCACGTGTGTAGCCCTGGACATAAAGGCCATGATGACTTGACGTCATCCCCACCTTCCTCCGGTTTAACACCGGCGGTCTCGTCAGAGTTCCCGGCATAACCCGCTGGTAACTGACGACAAGGGTTGCGCTCGTTGCGGGA
>CAIVTL010000200.1 GCA_903908785.1 Caldifarciminota bacterium
AGGTACTACATCTGATGAAAGTCATGAGTCAAATGTCAAAGGTGAAATGTCAAAGGTCTGATTCCGGGCGCGACCTTCCGCTTTCCGTTTCGTGTATTTCGTGTCTTCGTGGCGTTCATTCCGAGTCGGTCCGGGAGCGGACGTGATACTGGCAGACCAGTACGTACGGTTCAAGCGGGAGGCGCGTGCTTTCTGCCGCGAGGTCATCGAACCCCGCGCGACCATGCACGACCTGACCGGACCATTTGTGAAAGAGAACGTCCAGGCGCTGGCTGAGCGCGGCTGGCTTGGCATCCCGTGGCCGAAAGAACTGGGCGGCATGGGCCTCGACTACCAGTCCTACGCGATGGCGGTAGAGGAAGTGTCGCGGGTCTGCGCCTCGACCGGCCTGACCATGGCGGCCCACACCTCGCTCGGCACGTACCCCATCTACAAATTCGGCAGCACGGAGCAGAAAGAGAAGTACATCCCGCGCCTGGCCCGCGGCGCATATCTTGGGGTGTTCGGCCTGACCGAGCCCAATGCCGGGTCCGACGCCGCCGGCATCGAGTCAACCGCAAGGAAGACCGAGCAGGGCTACGTCATTAACGGCAGCAAGCGGTTCATCACTTCGGCCAGCTATGCGGGCACGGTCATCGTCGCCGCGTCGCTCGACCGCAAGCTCGGCCGCAAGGGCATCACCTGCTTCATCGTCGAGACCGCGACTCCGGGGTTCAAAGTGGCCTCGGTCGAGCACAAGCTGGGCCTGAAAGGCTCGGACACGGCCGAACTCGTGTTCGAAGACATGCTGGTGCCGCTCAACAGTGTGCTGGGCAAGGAATACGATGGGTACCGCATCTTCATGGAGACCCTGGACGGCGGCCGCATCTCCATCGGCGCGTTCTGCCTCGGCATGGCCCAGTGCGCGCTCGACACGATGATTACCTGGTTCAATGACCGGGAAATGACCCAGCTTCAGTCCAAAGCACTCGCCGACGTCGCGGTCCAGGTCGAGGCCGCGCGGCTCCTCGTCTACAACGCGGCGCAAATCAAGGACACCGGCGTGCGCGTGGACAAAGAGTGCGCCTTTGCCAAGCTCTTCGCCTCGGAGACCGCGATGTGGGCCTGCGGCGTGGCGATTGACGCCATCGGCCCACTCGCCATAACCGATGACATGCCGGTCGCCCGGGCCTACCGCGACGCCAAGCTCGGCGAAATCGGCGAAGGCACGTCCGAGGTGATGCGGATGATTATCGCCAAAGACGTGCTTAAAGAAGCCAAAGAAAGCTGCTAGGCGGAAAGTACCAAGGACAAAGTATTAAGGACAAAGCAATAGGGAAAGTGGAAAGGACAAAGTCGGACTTGGACTTTGGCGCCTTGCCGGCCTACTTTGTCATTTTTTCTTGTCACTTTCCACTTCTCCTCACATGACCATTTTTCTACCCAGGAGGTATCAATGGACCTGAGTTTCACCAATGACCAGTTGATGGTACGCAACATGGCAAAGGAGTTCGCCACCAAGGAACTCGAGCCGAAGGCGGCCGAGATTGACGAAAAGGGCGAGTTCCCGCACGAAGCCATCAAGAAGATGGCCGAACTTGGGATGCTCTCGATGACCATCCCGGAAAAGTACGGCGGGGCCGCGTTCGACTTCACCGCGCTGGCCATTGCCATTGAGGAGATTTCCCGCGCCTGCGGCTCGACCGGCGTCATCACCGCGGTCCACAACTCGCTCGCCTGCTGGCCCATCGTCAACTGGGGCACCGACGCCCAGAAAGAAAAGTACCTCCCGCGGATGGCTACCGGCGAACTGCTCGGTGCGTTCGGGCTGACCGAACCCAACGCCGGGTCCGACCCCAGCGCGATGGAGACCACGGCCGTGCTCAAGGGTGACAAATACATCCTCAACGGCTCCAAGCGATTCATCACCAACGGCGGCGTGGCCCAGGTCTTCCTCGTCTTCGCCAAGACCGACCCGGCCGCAGGCACCAAGGGCATCACCTGCTTCATCGTCGACCGGGACTCCAAAGGATTCACGCTCGGCAAGCACGAACACCTGCTCGGCCTGCGCGGCACCGCCAACTGCGAACTGATGTTCGACGACTGCGAAGTGCCGGCCGAAAATATCCTTGGCGGCGTGGGCCAGGGCTTCAAAGTCGCGCTCGGCACCCTCGACGTCTCGCGCATCGACATCGGCGCCCAGGCAGTCGGCATCGCCCAGGCCGCGATGGAGAAGGCGATAGCCTACTCCAAAGAACGGAAGCAGTTCGGCAAGCCGATCTGCGAATTCCAGATGATCCAGGCCAAGATTGCCGACATGGCCTGCCGGACCATGGCCGCGCGCCTGCTCGTCTACTACGCCGCGCACCAGAAAGACTCGGGCAAGACCCGGTTCAACCAGGAATCCGCGATGTGCAAACTCTTCGCCGCCGAAGCCGCGGTCATGGTAACGCGCGAAGCGGTGCAGATATACGGCGGCTACGGCTATACCAAAGACTACCCGGTCGAGCGCTACTTCCGCGACGCCAAGTGCATGGAAATCTACGAAGGCACCTCCGAAGTCCAGCGCATCGTCATCGCCCGCACCATGCTCGGCTAGCGGCCCTCACCAACATAGAACGGGAGGCTTCACGCCTCCCGCTTCTTTTACGTCACGCTGAAGCCCCGGTCGTGGCAGTTGCGAATGCTCGCCGGAAAGCTCAGCGGAACGTATCCCTCGACGTATTCTAGATTGGGGCTTCAAGCGTGTATTCCAGTGCGTAGGCGAAGCCGCGCGTGAAAGCTCCCCTTGTCGGGAAGTTCATCGGGACGCTCGCTGGAACGTTCCTCGTATCTCCAGCCGCGTCTCACGCTGTACGTCTCAATGCATCCTGACTCGCATACCGCGCCGCATCTTCGCCTGAATCTCAACCCGTATCTCGACCCGAATCTCAACCTCAACCTTAACCTTAACCTTGTCCTCTATCCGGCGCTGAACCACGCGTCGGTCCAGAAGCCGTTCGAGAAGCCGAACCCTTCGTCGGTACGCTCGTTGTTGGGTCTCAGGAACCGGTCATTGTCTGTTCGGTTTGGTATCGCGTCGTGTCCCAAGACGTTGCCCCCAGGGCGACCCCTATATGCGGACTTTCGGACTTGCGCCAGACTTCAACCTGTGGATAATACTGAAGTTATGTCCCAAGTCCGCTTCCCGCTATTTCCTCAGTTCTTCTCCCCATCCTCCCTTTGTCATTTGTCCTTGCCACTTTGCACTTTCCTCATATACGTCCTCCTATTCTGACGGCAACGACCGGCGGCATTCTGGCCTTCATCCGCCGGACCGAGTTCCCGCTGTCGTGTACGGCCGAAGCGCGGCGCGGGTTGAACCGATGGTCAGGGACCGGCGAGGACCGGCGGGGGACACTTCCATTTCCGACCCGCCCATTAGTCAGACCCGCCCGACCGCTGTGACGAACCCCTGAGCCTCGCCCCGCCGCCTTGACTTCAAGGCCCGCGCGCATACTATCTCTACGATGAATGCCAAACCCCGTCTGCGCCGGCTCATGTTGCGGGAGCGGGATGCCGGTAGCACCGCGGTCTGCGTCCGAAGCTAACGTGCTCATCATCAACTCCCGAAGCGGCATTCCAGTCCGACTGACTGAGGAACGGTGGAGTCACATCGTCTCGGGTCACCCGGAAATGCACGATTGCCGCGAAAAGGTGCTGGAGACGCTCGCCGACCCAGACATCGTACAGCAAGGCGACTTCGGC
>CAIVTL010000201.1 GCA_903908785.1 Caldifarciminota bacterium
ATGCCAGCGGCACGGCGCTGTTTTCGGACTGCCCGATGCCGACCGACGGCACCACCACGGTGTCCACGGCAAGGTCGTTCGCATGGTTCTGGTCGCCATCCAGCACGGTCGAGCACCGAACCACGTGCGTGCCGATTTCAACCACCACCCACTCCCGGAAAGTCACGGTGTCAGTCACGCCCGCACCGATTGTCATCGATGTGTCCGCCGTGTAGAAACTGCCGATGCGGAACCGCACCGAGAAGCTCTCCTCCAGTTCACCGAAGTTCTGCACCACCGCAGTCGGCACCACTATCGCGCCGGTGTCGACCGTATCGACCGGTTGGATTATCTGCAGGATACCGACATCACGCACCGGCCGCGTCACCAGCACAATGACCGATTGCCGGTCGTTCGCCATCTGTACGTCACCGGTCAGCTCGGTCGAGCAGACGACGGCATACGGCCCGCCGATTTGCGTCACCGTCCACTGCGGGAACGTCACGTACATCGCTGCGCCCGGCGCGTGGCCGGCCACGTACGCTGTGTCGGAGTAGAACGAACCGACTCTCATCCTCACGCGGTAGTCCTGGCTGCCGGTCCCATAGTTGTAGACGGAACACGCCGGCGTCACGGTCGTGCCGGAGTCGATTGTCCCGAGCGGTGCGAGCAGCACCGAACACCCGACGTCCAGTACCCTCACGTTGACGGAATCCGATACCCGGTCGTTTGCAGGAGTCCCGTCCCCTGCCAGTTCAGTCGAGCAGGTAACCGTGAAAGCGCCCCGCGGCCAGTTCGAGAAGACCGGGAACACAACATAGGCCTGCGTGCCCGGCGCGTGGCTCGTCACTCTTGCGGTATCACTGTAGAAACTACCCATCTTCAACCTGACACGGTAGCTTTCGGTCTGGTTGCCGTAGTTGTACACTGAGCAGGCTGGCGCAATGCTTGCCGTCGAGTCTATGGTGCCGGTCGGCGCCAATATCCGTGTCGCGCCGACGTCATGTACTGCGGGCCGGGTTATCGTCACGCTGCCGGCCGTCTTGTCGTTGCTCGTCTTGGCGTCGCCGGTCAGCTCGGTCGAGCAGCTCACAGCATACGGCCCGCCAACGGTCATGGCAGTCCAGACCGGGAACGTCACATACGTCCTCGCGCCGGATGCCTGGCTGGTTACCCGCGCTGTGTCATTGTAGAAGCTGCCTATCTTCATCCGTATCCGGTAGGACTCGGTAACCGTGCCATAGTTGGCCACGGTACAGGCGGGTGTGACTACCGTGCCGGAATCGACGCTGCCGGATGGTGCGCGCAGGGAGACGCAGGCCACGTCGTGCACCCGCACAATCACACTGCCGGTCGCCTTGTCGTTGCTCGGCGTTGCGTCCCCGGCAAGCTCGGTGGAGCAGGTGACCGCGAACGTGCCCCGCGGCCATGTCGCATAGGCCGGGAATGCGACGTATGCTCGTGTGCCGGGCGCCTGGCTCGTCACTCGCGCGGTGTCATTGTAGAAGCTACCTACCTTCAGCCTCACGCGGTAGCTCTCAGTCTGGTTACCGTAGTTGTAGACTGAGCAGGCGGGCGTGACGCTGGCGGTCGAGTCAATCGTGCCGGTGGGAGCAAGTATCCGGGTGGCGCCGACATCGTGGGCCGCGGGTCGCGCCACTGTCACGCTGCCCGTGGCCTTGTCGTTCGACGTCTTCATGTCGGTCGCAAGTTCCGTGGAACATGTAACCGCGTACGGCCCGCCGACCTGGTTCGCGGTCCACGTTGGGAACGTCACCCTGACTTTGGTTCCCGCTGCCTGGCTCGTCACCCGCGCGGTGTCGTTGTAGAACACGCCAATTCTCATCCGGATGCGGTAGCTCTCAGTAGCGTTGCCGTAGTTGGCTACCGAACACATCGGCGTTACCACGGTCGGCGAGTCCACCGTGCCGGTCGGCGCGAGCAATGTGGAGACACCCACGTCGTGCACGTTGACCGTCACGCTACCCGTGACCTTGTCGTTGCCCGGTGCGGCGTCGCCGGCCAGTTCGGTCGAGCAGGTGACGCTGAAGGTGCCACGCGGCCACGTCGTGTAGGCCGGGAACGTGACGTACGCACGCGTACCGGGCGCATGGCTGGTAACGCGTGCGGTATCGCTGTAGAACGACCCGACCTTGAAACGTACGCGATACGATTCGGTCTGGTTCCCGTAGTTGTAGACCGAGCACGCCGGCACGACTGACTGCCCGGAATCGATAGTGCCGGTCGGCGCGAGTATCCGTGTGGCACCAACGTCGTGGCTGGGCGGCCGGCGCACGGTCACGCTGCCGGTCGCCTTGTCGTTCGCGGTCTTCATATCGCCGGCAAGCGCGGTCGAGCAACTCACCGTGTACGGCCCGCCGACCTGCGTCACCGTCCAGTTCGGGAACGTCACGTACGACCTCCCGCCCGCCGCCTGGGACGTCACGGTCGCACTGTCGCTGTAGAACGCGCCTATCCGCATCTTCACCTTGTACGTCTCAGTCACCGTGCCATAGTTGGCGACTGAGCACGCGGGGGTGATGACCATACCTGAGTCAACCGTTCCCGACGGAACGAGCAGTGCGAAGCAGCCGGCGTCGTGCACGCGCACGGTCACGCTGCCCGACGTCTTGTCATTGGCCGGTGTTCCGTCCCCGGCCAGTTCCGTGGAGCACGTAACTGAGAACGTCCCTCGCGGCCAGGAACCAAGGGACGGGAACGTCACGTACACTCTGCCCCCCGGCGCGTGGCTCGTAACGCGGGCCGTGTCATTGTAGAAAGAACCTACCTTCAGACGGACACGATACGATTCGGTCTGGTTGCCATAGTTGTACACAGAGCAGGCTGGGGCGACAGTGGCGGTCGAGTCTATCGTTCCGGTCGGCGCTAATATCCGTGTCGCGCCAACATCGTGTATCGCGGGTCGCGTTATCGTCACGCTGCCGGTTGCTTTGTCGTTGCTGGTCTTGGCATCGCCAGTCAGCTCGGTAGAACAGGTTACTGCATAAGGCCCGCCCACGGTCAGCGCAGTCCAGGTCGGGAACGTCACATAGGTTTTCGCACCCGACGCCTGACTCGCTATCCGCGCCGTATCATTATAGACGCCGCCAATCTTCATCCGTATCCGGTAGGACTCGGAAACCGTGCCGTAGTTGGCCACTGTGCAGGCCGGTGTGACTACCGTGCCGGAGTCGATGCTGCCCGAGGGCGCGCGCAGAGAGACGCAGGCGGCATCGTGCACGTTGACCGTAACGCTGCCCGTGACCTTGTCATTGCTGGGCGTCCCGTCTCCGGCCAGCTCAGTCGAGCAGGTAACGCTGAGCGTGCCCCTTGGCCACGTCGTGTAGGCCGGGAAGGTCACATAGACACGAGTCCCAGGCGCGTGGCTGGTCACCCGAGCCGTATCGTTGTAGAAAGCACCAACCTTGAGCCGTACGCGATACGATTCGGTTTGGTTGCCGTAGTTATAGACCGAGCAAGCGGGGGTGACGCTGACGTTCGAGTCAATGGTGCCGGTGGGAGCGAGGATACGGGTGGTACCAACATCGTGAGCTGGGGGCCGCGCTACCGTCACACTGCCCGTGGCCTTGTCGTTGCTCGTCTTCATGTCGGTCGCGAGTTCGGTGGAACACGTGACTGCGTACGGTCCGCCGACCTGGTTCGCGGTCCAAGTGGGGAACGTCACCCGCAGTTTCGTACCGGCGGCCTGCGACGTCACCCGGGCAGTGTCGTTGTAGAACGCTCCGATTCTCATCCGTATGCGGTAGCTCTCGGCAACGCTGCCGTAGTTGGCGACCGTGCACGCCGGCGTCACGACCGTAGGCGAGTCGACCGTGCCGGTCGGCGCCAGGAGCGTGGAGACGCCCACGTCGTGAACGTTGACCGTCACGCTGCCGGTGGTCTTGTCGTTACTCGGAGTTCCGTCCCCCGCAAGCTCTGTGGAGCACGTAACCGAGAACGTGCCCCGCGGCCACGTTGTGTGGGCTGGGAATGTGATGTATGCGCGGGTTCCGGGCGCGTGACTGGTCACGCGCGCGGTATCATTGTAGAAACTGCCCACCTTCAGCCGGACGCGGTAGCTCTCGGTCTGGTTACCGTAGTTGTACACTG
>CAIVTL010000202.1 GCA_903908785.1 Caldifarciminota bacterium
CGGAATGACGGCCGGTCGGGCATTTTGCATTTTGATATCTGCATTTTGCACTTTGACTTGCGGCCTCCGAGGCCGCGCTATGTAATCTGCGTAATCTGTGGATAGCCTCAGAGACCCTGTCCGCTATCGGACCTGCTACCTTTGCATCACCAGCTTCTGCGAGGTCGTGAAGCCGTCGGCGGTGAGGGTGACAAAGTAGATGCCGGGCGGCAGGCGTCGACCGGAGTCGTCGGTGCCGTCCCAGGAGATTGACGATTGACGATTGACGATTGACGATTGGCCGAAGGTGCGGACCCGACGGCCCGTCGCGTCGGAGACCGATACCCTTGCCGGGCTGTTGGCTGAAAGCTGATAGCTGATAGCTGTCTGCGTGCGGAACGGATTGGGCCGGACTTCGAGCCGTCCGGGCCGCTCGGCATGGGCAGGGCGGTCTTCGATTCCCAGCGCCGAATCGCGGATTACGGCGAGATTGTGGGACCATGTGTTGGCCACGTACACGCGGTCGTGGGCCGGCTCGCAGACCGCGTTGGTCGGTGCCTCACCGACAAAGATATGCCCAAGCATGGAGTCGCTGGCGCCGTCAATCACGTTGATGTTGCCCGCGCCTTCAACCGCACAGAAGACCTTGTTGTCGACCGGGTTGTACGCGAAGGAAACCGGGTAGTAGCCGGTCGTGAGGGTGCGAATCACCTGGTTCGACGTCCCGCCAATCACGCTCACCGTGTTGCTCATCTCGTTCGCGCAGTAAACCTTGTTATCCTGTGGGTTGTATTCCAGGCCCATCGGCCGCGTGCCGGTGGGAACCCGCGTGATAATCTCGTCCGTAGCGCCGTTCACGATTGTCACGTTGTTGCTGTCGTAGCCGGCGAAATAGACCTTGTCGTCCTGCGGGTTGTAGACGTCGGCCCCACTCGAGGCGCCGAGCGGGATGGTGTTGATGACCGCGTTCGATGCGCCGTCGATGACGCTCGCGTTCATGTCGTCCCAGTTGGTGCAGTAAATCTTATTGTGCTGCGGGTTGTAGAGCAGCGAACCGGGATAGTGCCCGACCGGGACAGTGGCGAGAATCGCATTCGTCGCGCCGTCAATCACCGCAACATGATTGCTGCCGTTGGCCGCGCAGTAGACCTTGTCGTTCTGCGGGTTGTAACAGAGACTGAGGCATTCGGTCCCGGCCGCCAGCGTTGTGATGACCTCGTCCGACACGGCGTCAATGACCGTCACGCTGTTGCCGGTGAAGTTGCAGCAATAGACCTTGCTGTCCTGCGGGTTCAGACACAAGCCATAGGGCTCCGCGCCGACCGGAACGGTCGCAGCCGCCCGGTTGGTGGCACAGTCGATTACCGTCACGGTATTGCTCCCCTGGTTCGCGCAGTAGACCCGGCCGCGCGCGGGGTCGTAGCACAGGGAATAAGGCATGGAGTCGGACGCCACGGTTGTGAAAACCTGGTTCGAAGCCCCATCGAGCACGGTCAGGTTCATGCTCCCGTGGTTCGCGCAATAGACGTGGCCGCGCTGCGGGTTGTAGCACAGGGCCCACGGTGTCGTCCCGGCCGCGGGCGTCGCGACCACGGCGTTCGAGACCCCGCCAATCACCGAAACGCTGCTGCCGTCACCGTTGGCGCAGTAGACCTTGTCGTCACCGGCGTTGTAGCACAAGGCTCGCGGCGTGGCTCCCACCCCAACCGTCGTAAGCACCGCGTTCGAGGCCCCGCCGATGACCGTCACGTTCGCGGTGACCATGTTGGCGGCGTAGACCTTGTCGTCCGCCGAGTTCCAGCAGAGCGCGCAGGGGTCGGTCCCGACCGTGACGGTCGTGACCACGGCGTTCGAGGCCCCGTCAATCACGGTCACGCTGCCGCCGTCGCCGTTCGCGGCGTAGACCTTGTTGTCCGCGGCGTTGTAGCAGAGCGCGCAGGGATGGGCGCCGGTCGCCGGTGTCGCGATGACCGCATTCGTGGCGCCGTCGATTATCGTCACGTTGTTGTCGCTGTAACTTGCGCAGTAGACCTTGTTGTTCTGCGGGTTGCAGCACAGGGCCCAGGGCGCCATCCCGGTCGGGACGGTCGTGATGACTGAATTGGTCGCGCCGTCAATCACCGTGACCGTTCCGGGATAACCGTTGTTCGCACAGTAGACCTTATTGCTCTGCGGGTCGTAGCAGAGCGCGTTGGGCTGGGTGCCGACCGGGATTGTCGCGACCGTCGTGTTCGTCGCGCCGTCGATAACGGTCACGGTGCCGCGAGCGTTGTTCGCGCAATAGACGCGGTCATTCTGCGAGTTCCAGCACAGCGCCTCGGGTGCCGAGTCGACCGGAATCGTCAGGAGATAGTGGCCGGTCGCGCCATCAATGACCGTCACGTTCGCGCTGCCGTCGTCGGCGCAGAAGACTTCGTTGTCTGTCGAATCGTACGCCACCGCGCAGGGCCCGAACATGTGGAAACCCAGGGGAATCTTCGTCTCGAGGTACTGCGCCCGTGCCATCCCGGCCACCAATCCGGCCACCACCACGACCGCGACAAGATATCGATTCATTGCTCCTCCGTCGATGCTGTCTGCTGTTTTCGCCAAAGTGCCACAGTATAGCGCAGCACCGGGCCTCAATCAACGGGCATTCCGGGCCACAAACCCGATATTGAACCACCAAGCCACCAAGAACACCAAGCAGAAAGAGGCCATATCCTGCCGCACCCTCTTTGTGGTGAGTTCCTATGTCGGATTCAGGGCCGGGGCAGGCAGTGTGGGACGACGAGTGTGAAGCATCCTCTCCTCAGTCGGCCAAGCCTGCTGCGGGCGAAGGATGTCAGCCATACCCGACCGCCCCGCTTGCCATCCACCCCGGCGGGCCGTTTCTTGACTTGCTCGGACATCCGGCCGCGCCATTCCAGATTGTAGATTCCAGATTCAGAATTAGCCATGAGGACGGTGGCTCCCTACGTTTCTTGACTTGCCCGGTCAGTCGGCCTATAATCCCGGCTGAGGAATACCCATGCCCAAAAGAACATATCAACCGTCTAACATCAGCCGCAAGCGTACTCACGGGTTCCGGGCCCGGATGCAGACGCCCGGAGGCCGTAACGTCATTAACCGCCGCCGCGCAAAGGGCCGCAAACGCCTGGCCGTATGAATGGTCGAGTCCCTGGCTCGAAACGAAATCCTGCGCCGGCGACGAGACGTGTCCCGGGTGAGGCGATTGGGCGCAAAGTCCGGCACGCGGCTCCTCAGCCTGCGCTGCGCCCCGCAGACTGATTCGCCGACCGACAATCCAGGTCCGTCAAACCTGCCGCCCCGCCGCGTGGCGTTCCTTCTGCCGCGTGCAGTCGGCAACGCGGTGGCCCGGAATCGCCTGAAGCGCCGGCTACGCGAAATCTATCGTCGGAACAAGGACTTGTTCCCGACCGGGTTTGACTATCTTGTCCAGCCGACCCCCGCCGCCGGCAGACTCTCCTTTGCGGAATTGCTGGAACAGGTACGTCTGGCTGCCCGGCCGAAGCCAGAGGTCAGAAGCTAGATGCTAGAAATCAGAAGTGGGGACGCGGAGAGGACCTATCCACAGATTCCGCAGATTACGCAGATTCTTCGGCCCGAACCCCAGAACCCTTGAACCCCAGAACCCTCCCCTATGGCCTCGTTTCTTAGGCTGCTCGTCCGGCTCTACCAATGCACACTGGGCGTGGTCCTGCCGAACTCGTGCCGGTATCAGCCGACCTGCTCGCACTACGCGCTGGACGCCCTGGCCGAGCACGGCGCGGTCAGGGGCACGTGGCTGACGGTGAAGCGCATCCTGCGCTGCCATCCCTTTGCCCGCGGCGGTTATGACCCAATCCCGGTGAAAGTCCGAAGTCCGAAGCTCGAAGACCGAAGTTCGGACCTTGCGGCGGAACGGAGAACGACGACCGGATGAAGAACCAGTCTGACTCGAATTCGCTGACTACCATCATTGGTTTTGTGCTCGTGGCCGTCATTCTCATCGGCTCGCAGATGCTGCTCAAGCCAAAGCGGCCCCAGCCACAGCCGGCAGCGACACCAGCCCAGGCGCAGCCCCAGCCGGCCGAAACCGCGGGAGGCAGACCGCCGGCGAGCGCTTCCCAGTCCTCAGTCCCCAACCCCCAGTCCCTGACCCCTGGCCCCGCTCTTCTCGCCCCGCTTTCGGCCGAGCCCGTGCCCGAGTCCATCGTGGTGCTGGAGAATGCCCTGCTGCGGGTTGAGTTCTCAAACATCGGCGGCACGGTCAAGTCCGCCCTGCTGAAGAAATACGACGCGGAGGTCGTGCCGTCCGGCAAGTACCTGCTCGGCACGGCAGTGCTCCTGCCCCAGGGTTGGTTCAATGCGGCGGGCACTCCGATGAGAGTTGCGGCAACCGACAGTTCCGTCACTTTCACGGCGCGCGCCGACAGCCTGACCATTACCAAAACCTTCACGCTGCGCCAGGACTACACACTCGACCACCGGGTTTCGATCGCGGGCCCGGGCCTGGGCTTCGCCATCGACGGCATGGCCGGGCTCGCCCTGACCGAGAAAAACGTAAAGGAAGGCCTCCTTCACTTCCATTTCTACTCAAAGGTCGGCAAGAAACTCCACCAGACGCCGTCCCACCAGTTGAAGAAGCCGCAGGGCAAGTGCGACTCCGCCGACTGGGTCGGCATCAAGTCCAAGTACTTCCTGCTCGCGGTCATCGCCTGCGGCCGGACGTTCGATTCGACCTACGCCGTCGCGCTCGATGACGGACGGGTGGGGTTCAGCGCGGTGGTGCGCAAGCCGGCCCCGGAGACGCAGTTCACGGTCTACCTCGGCCCGATTGAGTACAACCGGCTGCGCGCGTTCGGCATCGGGCTCGACAACGTCGTCGGACTAGGCTGGACCCGACCGCTTGCCGTCGCCATGCTCTGGTTCCTGCGCCTGCTGTACAGTATCGTTCGGAACTGGGGCGTGGCCATCATCGTCTTCTCAATCCTGATGAAGGTGGCATTCTACCCGCTTACCCGCACCCAGACCAAGCAGATGCGCCAGATGCAACTCCTCCAGCCCAAGCTCAACGAACTGAAGGTGAAGTACAAGAACGACGCGCAGAAGCTCAACTCCGAAACGATGCAGCTCTACAAGCTGTACAAGATCAACCCCGCGTCCGGCTGCCTGCCGCTGCTGATCCAGATGCCGGTGTTCTGGGCCCTGTACGCGGTCTTAAGAAACGCCATCGAGATGCGCGGGGCCGCGCTCGGGTTGTGGCTGAAGGACTTGTCACAGCCCGACGTACTCTTCGGTCACCTGCCGTCCGCCCTACCGATGGTCGGTGGCGCCGCAATCGGGCTGGTGCCGATCCTGATGGGCGCGTCGTCCATCGTCCAGACCCTCATGACGTCCACCGACAAGAAGAACCTCGCCATGACCATCATCATGCCGCTGTTCATCACCCTCATCTTCCTGAACATGCCCAGCGGCCTGCAGCTTTACTGGTTCATGTACAACGTTCTCTCAATCGGAGAGACCGTCATCACCATGAAAGGAGGATTGCCATGGCGCAAGTTGAAGAGCAGGATGGAGCCGTCCATGGTCACGGCACCGCCTCCGAAGTAGGCGAGGTCCCACCGGCCCCACCGGCCGTGCCGTCGGAGCCGGAACTCATCCGGCAGGAAGTCCAGTTTCTCGCCAGCCAAATCGGCATCCGCGCCCGGGTTGACGTGGAACTGCACCCCGAAGGATACTACGCGAACATCCGGGCGCGACGCTCAAGCGGAATCGTCATCGGTCGCCACGGCGCTACGCTTGAGGCCATCGGCCATATCGTTCGCCTGATGGCCGCCCGGCACTACCCGAACGTCCCGCCGGTAATCATCGACATCGCCGGCTACCGGCAGCGCCGCGCGAGCTTCCTGCGCATGAAGGCTTCGGCCATCGCCCGGGTTGTGCTCGAAGGCGGCCGCGAGATGGCGCTTGAGCCGCTCACCTTCGAGGAAATGGAGATTGTCCAGGACGAACTCAAGAGAATCCCCGGAGTCCGGGCCCACGCGGTCGGCGAAGGGTCCCCGCGTAACGTCATAATCTCCCCGGCGAAGAAATGACGCGCGGCAGCGGGACGCGGGTGCGTCCCGCCAATTCCCAATTGCGAATTCCTAATTCCTAACGAAGACCGTGAACCGCAAACTGCACACCGGGCACCATGCATCGTCCGTAGTCCATAGTCCATCGTCCATCGTCCATCGTCATTCCCCTGACACGATTTGCGCCCTTGCCACGCCGGCCGGGACCGGCAGCATCGCGGTCATCCGGGTGTCGGGCGCTCAGACGTTCCCCGCCCTCGACCGGCTCTTCCCGGACCAACCTCCTTCCGGCCAGCGCTCGCACACGGTTCGTCTCAACTGGGTCATGACCCCGGCCCGCGAGCCGGTCGACCAGGTCATGGTCACGGTCTTCCGCGCTCCCCGTTCCTACACCGGCGAGGACCTGGCCGAGATTTCCTGCCACGGCGGAACGGTCGCGGTTGATGGCGTTCTGAAGCTGTTGATTGCGGCCGGGTGCCGAATCGCTGAGCCGGGCGAGTTCACGCGCCGGGCGGTGCTCGCCGGTAAGATGACGCTATCCCAGGCTGAGGCGATTGCCGACATGGCCGAGGCCCGCTCCGAACCCGCTTTTCGTTCCGCGCTCGCCCGATACCGGGGCGACCTCTCCGGACTTGTCGCCGGCGTATCAAACGACCTTTCCGAACTGCTGGCGGAAGTCGAGTTCGACCTCGGGTTCGACGAGCACGATGATGTCTCCGGCGCGGTGCCGAAAGCCCGCATCAGCCGCATAGCGGCCCGGTTGGACAAGACCATCGCGTCCGCGGAGCGCGGCCGGTTTCTAATCGAAGGCGCGAACGTCGCCATCATCGGCCGGCCCAACGCCGGCAAGTCGAGTCTCTTTAACCGCCTGGTAGAAGGCGAACGGGCAATCACAAGTCCGGTACCGGGCACGACCCGCGACCGGGTTGACGCGACCGTCATAATCACGGGCGTCCCGGTGCGGCTCGTTGACACCGCCGGGCTTATCGCACGTGCAGGGACGCGCCTGACCCGACTGGCCCTTGCCCAGACCGACAAGGCGCTCGAACAGGCGGACGTCATCATGGCGCTCTTTGACGGCTCGCGGCCCGCCACTCCTTCTGACCGGGCGGTTGTCGCGGCTATCCGCGGCCGCGAGGCACTCTGCGTCCTGAACAAGACCGACCTGCCGCGCCGCCTCGACCCTTCGTTCACCCGCAACTGCCCGGCCCGCCTGATACCGGTCTCCTGCCGCACCGGAGCGGGCATCGGTCGACTCCGCTCGCACGTCGCCCGGAGCCTGCGCGCCGGGCCCGGCCCGCGACTCGCCGTGAACCGCCGCCAGCTTGAGGCGCTCGCCGCTTGCCGCGACGCGCTGCGGCGCGCCCGCATGGCCCGAACCCTGGAGACGGCCGCTCTTGAAGTCCGGTCGGCAATTGATATGCTCAGACAGGTAGATGTACCAACCACCAGCAGCGACATCCTCGACCGGGTCTTCGCCCGCTTCTGCGTAGGCAAGTAGCGTGGAGCGCATCCTGCTGTACGTCGAAGACACGCCGGGGATGCCGGCTGCGGTCGCGTGGGCGCTGAAACTCGCCAAGGGCATGTCGTGCCGGATAATCGCACTGGCGGTCATCGACCCGGCTGCCCCGCGCCGCCGCGACGCACCGACTTCCGACATCGAGGAACGCGCCTGGGGCCTGCTCTACGAAATCGAGGACGACGCGTTCCAGCAGAACGTCCGTATCTCTTTACTGCTCGAGCCGGGCGAACCGCTGCCGCGGCTCATCAGCCTCAGTTCCAGCTATGATGCCGAGCTGATTGTTGCCAGCGCCGATTGCCGGCTGACGACTTCCGAACTCGTGCGCCAAAGCAGCCGGCCGGTCGTATTCGTGAAATAACCCAGGGAGGTATGATGGCGAAGATATCCGAGCTGCTGCCGCGCTCGGCGATTGTTCTAGACCTGCAATCGAAAGAGAAGTTCGAGGTAATCAGCGAACTGGTCCGTCCGCTGCTGGCGACCGGCGCCATCACCGACGAAGCCGAGTTCGTTTCGGCCATTGTCCGGCGCGAGAATATGGAAAGCACCGGCATCGGCCTGGGCGTCGCGATTCCCCATGCCCGCACCAAGGCCGTCGCCAGCATCGTGCTCGCGTTCGGCCGGTCCGACTCGGGCGTTGACTTCAGCAGCCTTGACGGCAAACCGTCCCATCTGATTTTCCTCATCGCCGCACCGGAGGAACAGAAGACCGAGTACATCATGACCCTGGCGCGGCTCTCCAAGCTGCTGCGCAAAGACGAAGTGCGCATCGGCCTGAACAAGGCCGGCTCACCCGACGACATCGCCCGGGTGATTCTGCAGCATGAGTCATAGCCCGCTCACAAAGAGAATCGGCAGACTGCAACTAACCGTGACACTCGGAGACATCACCGAGCAGGCCACGGACGCAATCGTAAACGCCGCCAACAATCACCTCTGGATGGGGTCCGGGGTGGCCGGCGCAATCAAGGCCAAAGGCGGCGAGGAAATCGAGCACGAGGCGGTGAGGCTCGGCCCGATTGAACCGGGACAGGCGGTGACCACGTCCGCCGGCCGACTCAACGCCCGCTACTGCATCCACGCCGCGGCCATGGGCCAGAACCTCGCCACCAGCGCCGACCTCATAGCGAAGGCAACCTGCAGCGCGCTGGCCGAGGCTGCCCGGCTGGAACTCGACTCGGTCGCATTCCCCGCGCTCGGCACCGGGGTCGGCGGTTTTCCCGCGGAATCCTGTGCACGCCTGATGCTCGCCGCCGCGCTCAGCCACAGCCGCACGACCGCGAATCCCGGCTCAGTGACCTTCGTCCTGCGCGACGAACCGGCATTCCGCTCCTTCGCACGAGTCTTGGAGTCGGTTCCGGCCGGAACCCCTGAACCCCGGCGCTGTCAGACAGGGGCCGCTGAGGCCAACCCGTGAACCCCGGCCCTGATGCCTGACCCCGGCTACTTCCTGACCCGCTGCCGCGAGGAACTGGTCGGCTTGCTTGCCACGCAGGGCACAAGCGTCAACGCGACGGAAGTGCGCGACGTCGAGGGCGGAATCGACGCCGACCTCGCAGTCCCGCTGTTCCGCATCGCCAAAGAGCGGGGCGAGAGCCCACAGGCTTTGGCCGAGCGCCTTGCCGGTTCGCTCCAGCTCAAAGGTACGCGCTTTGCTTCAGCGACCGCGCTCAAGGGCTACCTTAACCTCACATTCGACAAGACCCGCTTCGCGCAGGAGGTCATCGCCGATTTCCAGCGCGACCCCGACCGGTATGGCAGCACTCGAACCGGCGCCGGCCGCGCCATCGTCATTGACTACTCATCCCCGAACATCGCCAAGCCATTCTCGGTCGGCCATCTCCGCTCGACCATCATCGGCCAGGCCCTGCACAACATCCTCTCGTTCCTCGGCTTTCAGGTCATCGGCGACAACCACCTCGGTGACTGGGGCACGCAGTTCGGCAAGCTCCTCTCCGCGTTCGCCCGCTGGGGCAGCGAGGCTGAGCTCGAGAGCAACCCCACCGCCCACCTGCTCAGCCTTTATGTCCGGTTCCACGACGAGGCCAAGACTAACAAGGACCTCGAAGTCGAGGCTTTGGACTGGTTCCGCCGGCTCGAAACCGGCGACGAGCGGGCGCGCTCGCTCTGGCAGCGCTTCGTCAGGATGAGCACGGACGAGTTCGGACGCATCTACGACCTGCTCGGGGTGAAGTTCGACTCGATGCGCGGGGAAAGCACATACGAGGACCGGTTATCCGGAGTAATCAGCCGCGCGCTCGCCAAGGGCGTTGCCCGACGCGAGAAACCCACGGCCGCGATGGTGACCGGCGGGGACGAAGTCGGCCCGGACGAGACCGTGGTCATCATCCCGCTCGACGACGCCGGCATCGAGACCCCCCTAATCCTTCAGAAGTCCGACGGCACCAGCCTGTACGCGACACGCGAAATCGCCACTGCCGAATACCGTATCGAGCGCTGGCATCCTGAGAAGATGCTCTACGTAGTCGGCAAGGAACAGGAACTCTACTTCCGCCAGTTCAGCGCCGCTCTCGCCAAGCTGGGTATCAACGTGCCGTGCGTCCACGTCACTTTCGGCCTGGTCCGGCTGCCCGAGGGCCGGATGTCGACCCGGGCCGGTCGGGTCGTGTTCCTCGAAGACGTCATATCCGAAGCAATCCGCCGGGCCGAAGTCGTAGTCCGTGACCGCGACCTTACCCCGGAAGAGAAGGCCCGTATCAGCCGCATCGTCGGCATCGGCGCAATCAAGTACGCCGACCTTTCCCAGAGCCGCATCAAGGAAGTTGTGTTCGACTGGGACCGGATGCTCGCGCTCGACGGCGACTCGGCGCCCTACCTCCAGTACGCCTATACCCGCACGCGCTCAATCCTCAGGAAGGCTCCGGATTTCGTTTCTTCCACCTTCATCCTTCATCCTTCATCCTTCATCCTTCCGGAGGAACTGACCCTGCTCAAGTCCCTCGCCCGGTTCCCGGATTCCATCGTCGCTGCGGCTGAATCGTATGAGCCGCACCGGATTGCCGGCCGCATCTACCGGCTGGCCCGTGACTTCTCGGCGTTCTACGACAAGGCACCGGTGCTCAAGGCCGAAACGCCCGAACTCCGCGACGCCCGGCTCTTCCTCGTCGAGATGACCGGCAAGGTCCTCGCGACCGGCCTCGCCCTCCTCGGCATCGAAGTCACGGAACAGATGTAGCCGCGGGCAAACCCAAAACCCCAAATCCTAAACCCCAATCCAAACTCCGTCCCGTCACCGGCTCCGGGCTCCTCGCTGGAGTTTGGTGTTTGGGGTTTGGTGTTTGATGTTTGTTTGGGGTTTGGTGCTTGGGGTTTGGGATTTCCGTCCTCGGCCGGTTACCTTGACTCCCGCGCCTCAGCCGCTAGAATCGCTTCCGCTCGTGACAACGAATTCCAGGAGGACAAATGCCATTACCTAAAAGGCGACATTCCCGACAGCGCGGACGCAAACGCCGTACCGGTTGGAAGCTTACCGCTCCGACCATCGTCGACTGTCCGCACTGCCACGAACCGAAGCTGCCGCACCGCGTCTGCCCCCACTGCGGGTACTACGCGGGCAAAGAAGTTATCTTCATCGAGAAGGAGAAGGAGCGGAAGTAGCGCTCCTGCCCGCGGCCGCCCTTCCGGGCAGAGACAATGAGAATCGCCCTTGACGCCATGGGCTCGGACAATGCGCCCTCGGCCGAGATCGAGGGCATAGCGCTCGCGCTCGACGAATTGAAAGACCTTGAGGTCGTACTCGTGGGCAAGCCGGGCATCGTTGACTCGGAAACCATGGATGGCTACTCGGGCCGGCTGGAACTGGTTCCGGCCGCGGAAGTCGTCGGCATGAACGAGTCGCCCTACGAGGTCGTCAAGCGCAAACGCAACTCCTCGATGGCGGTCTGCATGGAACTGCTGAAGCAGGGCAAGGTCTCGGGCGTGGTCAGCGCCGGCAACACGGGCGCGGTCATGGCCTTCGCCCTGACGACTCTCGGCGTCGTGCCGGGCGTTCACCGTCCCGCGCTGGGAGCCCTTTTCCCGACAATCAAGGGCAGCACGCTCGTGGTAGACATCGGGGCCAACGTCGACACGAAGCCCCTGCAACTGCTTCAGTTCGGGATAATGGGCACGACCGCGGCCAGCTACCTGTTCAAGAAAGCCAATCCCTCGGTCGGGCTTCTGAACATCGGCCACGAAGACTCCAAAGGCAACGAGCTGACGTTCAACGCCTACCAACTCTTCAAGCAGAGCGAGATGAACTTCGTCGGCAACGTCGAAGGCAACGCCATCCTCAAGGGCACGGTTGACGTGGTCGTGTGCGACGGGTTTGTCGGCAACGCGCTCCTCAAGTACGCCGAAGGCCTGGCCGAAGTCTTGAGCGGCCTGCTCGAGCAGTACCTGGAACCCGACTCCGAGCACCGCACCCGCCGCTGGCGGCGCTGGCTGTCCAAGCCGGTGCTCCGCGAGTTCATCGAGCGGATGGACTACCAGGAGCACGGCGGCTCCCTGATGCTCGGGGTCCTCGGCGCGGTCGTGGTCGCGCACGGCCGGTCCACGCCCCGCGCCATCAAGAACGCGCTCCGCTCCGCCGCCACTGCGGCCCAGGACAACCTGTCCGAGCATATCCGCCACCGCTTCGCCGAAACCGCACCAACCACATGAAGACATTTCAGATTTCAGATTTCAGATTGCAGATTGCTCCGAGCCGGGCCATTTTGCACTTTGCATTTTGCATCTTGACCTTTGCATTCCTCGGGTGCAATACGCTCCCAGTCGGCTACGACCAGCTTCGTGACCGCGTCATCGGCGCGTCGGGCGATACCCTTGCCCCGGACTCGGCCGCCGGCTACGCGCGCTACGTCCCGCTCGGCGGCTCCAGCATGCTCTACCTCGGACACGACACCTCGTACCAGTCCCGGATCGTCGTCCGCTTCTCGATACCGGACACGATGATTCTCGACTCCATTACCTCATTCCAACTCGTGCTGCACCAGTCGGACACACTGGCGCGGATGGGTTTCGTCTGCCGGCCCTGCTCCCTGGAGTGGGCTGAGAACGGCGTCTCCTGGCAGATGTCCGACTCGTCGAATCACTGGATAAACCTGGGCGGCGACTTTCTGTCCGACACCGTGGCGGCCGGAACCATGACCGGCGACAGCATCACGATTGACTTCAAGTACGTCGGGCTCGACTCCACGCGCCGGGCGGCAATCCGCAGCTCCGGCATCGGCATCTTCCCACAGGACACCGGTATCGTCGCGATTTACTCCGGCGCGGCCGCGGCCACGGCCCCGCGCCTTCGCATCACCTACACGAACAAAGGCAAAGAGACCAAGCGCGTCATCAGCGACATCGCCGACGCCAGCCTGATTGATACCATAGCCACGCACGCGAACCCGCTCGACCTGCTGGTCGGGTCCGGGGTCGCATTCCGCACCTGGCTCTGGTTCAACATCGACTCGATTCCGGCCGAGGCCACGATTGCCCGAGCCGACCTGAGATTCCGACCCGAGATGAAATACCACCGCGCCGACACCATTGTCCTCGGCGTCCACCGCCTGACCGACTCCTTCCCCGGGAAGGGAGCCAACGCCCGCTTCGAAGAGGCACCCATCGGGTCCGCGTCGTACTACGTGCCCGCGGACAGTGATACGGTTGTCACCATCGACATTCGATCCCTGGTTCAGCTCTGGACCAGCCGCTCCGATACCCTGCGGAACTACGGGCTGCTCATCGAAGCCGCGCCCGAATGGTCGCCGCTCTTCCGCCTCCGTATCCCGCGCACCGGCCCGTACGCCCCGCGACTTGAGGTCCAATACGTCCTTCCGCCGGAGGACCGATTCAAGTGAAGACATTTCAGATTTCAGATTGCAGATTGCAGATTTCAAATTGCCTCCGCTCCTCTGCTGGTATTTTGAGATTTGCATTTTGCATTTTGATATTTGCATTTTCCCCTCTAGCTTTCGGACAGTCCTTTTTTAACTCCCGCGGCCTCGGCGAAGTCACGCCGGCCGGCGACGCGCGCATCGCCGCGCTCGGCGAACCCTCCGCCCTCTCCACCCTGAACCCCGGTATCTTCGTCAACCTCAACCAGACTTCGTTCAGCGTCACTGCCCTGGGCGCTGCGACCCTCGGTACTCAGGACGGAAACAGCCGCCTGCTTCGCGACATCCGCCCGGCAACATTCAACGTCGCGACTCCACTTCCATTCCAGACCCGGCTCTTCGCCGGCATCAACCAGAAGTTCGGCCAGGACTTCGACGTCTGGTCCGAGTCCTTGGCCGACACCGCGTACCGCCGCCACATCATCGGCCGCGGCGGAATCTACGCGCTCCGCGCCGGCCTTGCCAAGTCGCTCTTCGACAAAGTCTCCATCGGCGCTGAATACAGCCACGTCATGGGCGGCTCGCGGGAGAACTGGCGGTTCGAGATAGAACAGGGCGGGTACACCTCGACCGACACGGTCGAGATTGACTACGCCGGAAACACTCTCAAGTTCGGCGCATCGCTCCAGACCCGCCTCTTCTCGCTCGCCGGGTACTACGAACCGTCGCTTGGCCTGAAAGTCCAGCGCTACAAACACGTCCACGGTGTCGTCGGCGATACCACGCGCACCTACCACATCTCCCTGCCCCAGTCGCTCTCCTTCGCCGGCTCAATCAACCCCACGCGCCGTCTCGGGTTCGACCTTGGCCTGACGCTCAACCCTTGGAGCGGCGCCACAATCACGCGAAACGACAGCGTGTCGAAACTCGGTTTCCTAAACGTCTGGCGCGGCTCCATCGGCGCTGAATACGACATTGACTCGCTCCATCCTGTCCGCGTCGGCTACTCTCAACAGACGTGGTACTACAACGCGGCCTACTCTCCGCAATTCATCCCGACGCCCATCACTGAGAATGGAATCCACTTCGGCACCAGCGTGCCAATCCCCAAGTTTGGGTCACTGGACATATCGGGCGAGGTCCTGTTCCGCAACTCGCCCTTCTTGAAAGAAACCGCCGGCCGTCTGATGTTCACTCTCGCCTACTCCGAAGCCTGGGCCAAGCGCACCCGTCGCTGGGGCTACTAGCCCGCGCCCCGACCCACAACCGAACAGAGAACCGAATCGTAGGCCAGCCAGGGCCTTGACCTCGGACGCGTCCGGGCGCACCTCCGGCGAATCGTCCGTTCGACTGCGCATCCCATTCGTCCCATCCGTCCCATCAGTCCCATTCTACTGGCAGCCCAACAGGCCAGGCTCGCGGCCACGACCAAGCCGCACCACCCAACCGCACCCGCACGCCGCGAAGCCCTCGGCCTTGCCGCGGACGAGGGGGACGGTAGAGGAACCTCTCCAGGAACCCGACAGAGAACGCGGGCCTCTGCGTCCCACACCTCGGCCAACGTAGCCCGAGCCGCGGCGCTCAACAGAATCCGAACCGCAACTGCGCACTGAACCCGACACACCAACCGGCCGAGAACGCTGCTCAGAATCTGAGCCAGAACCCGCGCCAAAACCCGACACGCAGCACCACGAATAGTCGCGCCCACCCCGTAGCCTGCCGCGCCGAACAAGACCACGGACAGAACTCGACCCATGGCAGGCATCACGATTCAGCGAATCATTCAGCGATTCAATCCACGACTCATTCCACGACTCATACCCTGATTCACTCAGCGAGCGATTCAGCCACTCAGTCAATGATTGAATCCATGACTGACTCACAGATTCACTCCACTATTCACTCATCAACTGAATCACCGATTCACTCGCTGATTCAGTCATAAATTCAGTCACCAATTCACTCATTGAGCGAATCTTATATTCACTGGTTGAATCATTCAGCGACTCGCTCACCGATTCACTCATGGAGCCAATGGGCAAACGAATCCCCCAACGGCTCCCCCACTGACTCCCTGAACCACGTACCATGCCACCCGTCTGGCTCTCTGGTCGGTCTCCCGTGTCATATCTTGCTGAAGAACCGGACGTTACGCGATTTAGGTGGTAGTTGACGCCGCTGGCGGCTGAATGTATCATGTTCTGTGCAGGCTCCTGCGGCCCGCTGCGTGTCCTGCAGCGAAGAAGGTACTGGACCGCGGAGCACGTCTGGCCGTGCGCGAGGCTGCAATCGGATGGGCGAGGAAGTAGAAGCCGACGGGTATTTGACCGGCGCTGTCCGGACCGGCGCGGTCAGGTCTTTGCCGGCAGGTTAGATGATGAAAGGAAAGGACGTATCATGACCGACCCGACCAAACGGAGAGCAAACTGGGAAGCCAAGTACAACACTGAACGCATCAAGCAGACCCTTGATGCCAAGCGCGCCGACATGGGCGCGCGATACGAAGCCGCGGCAGCGGCCATGTGCACCATGGAAACCAAGGTGCGGGAGACCATAAATGCCGCAGGCGTCCAGACCATCTTCTACGTCCCGTATCTCAACTTCGGTCGCCAGCTCTACAAACTCACGACCCAGCGCGAGATTGCGGGCGACAGTGCGGCCATCGCGGCGCAGGTCTTATTAGAAAAATGGGCCTCTCGCGGCCTCGACCCCAAAGTCCTGGCCTCAATCCGTACCCAGGTCTTCAACATCGGCGAGCCCGCGCAGAAATGACCCTCTCGGAGTCCCCTCACGCGAGAGGATTCCGCAACGACCCGTCAGCCGCCCGGCTCTCCCCGGGCGGCTGCCGTCTTTCGACCTAGGTTCTAATCCGTCACTCGGCCCCTTGAATCCTTGATTCCTCGACCCCTTTCCTCTACTCCGTCAGCACGACCTTTCTGCTAAATCGCTGTCCCTCTGCTGCCAGCGTGCAGAAGTAAACGCCGCAGGCGCAGGTGCGACCCTTTGCGTCCTCTCGGTTCCACATCAGGTTGTAGTACCCCGGCTTCTGGTCTTTGTTCGCCAGCGTGGTTACCAGCTTGCCCGCGATGTCGTAGAGCTTCACGCTGACTCGCGTCTGCCTGGGCAAGGCGTAGCTGACTTGAAGCCTCGACCTTGCCGGATTCGGAAAGGGTTGGGCAAGAGCGAGATGAGTCGGGAGGTTGACCGCGCCGCCTTGGACTCCGCCGCCGGTCGTCTCGGCACCGACGACCTCGTACTTGAGGATGTCGTTGCTGCCGGTCTTGAGCGTGACCAGGCAGCGACCGTCGTCACTGAGCGCAAGCTGCCGGAGCGGGGCCGAGTCTTCCTGGACTATGGTCAGGAGGTGGCCGCCCAGCTCGTTGATGCCTTCGATGGTGCCTTTCGTCTTGTCCACGAGGTAGAGTTGGCCCGAGTCGGTAGCTACTATGGCGCCGGGC
>CAIVTL010000203.1 GCA_903908785.1 Caldifarciminota bacterium
CCCTTGTCCAGCCAGTTGAGCGCCTCGACTGTATTCTGTTGTTCGAGGTCTATGAATGCAAGCAGGTAGCAGGCTTCCGAGTACGAAGGGAAGTCATAGAAGATGTTCCTCGCCCCGCCCGCTTCATTCTTCTTGTGGTAGGCCACGTATAGCTGGAACTCGTCCACGTTCCAGAAGGCGACCCTTATCGATTTGGCATCTTCTCTAATTGGACGCCATCCGCTAGGCATCTGGGAGATGACCTGTCTCAGCTGTACCCGCGCCTCCTCAACCTTACCGATCTTGTACAGGTCCAGCGCTTGGTCGAGAACGTGCTTCTTCTTGTCGTCCATTCTACCCCCAGCTCACGCCTTGCCTGTGAAGGTCTGTCGTGTTACCAGTTACGGAATTCGGGAGCCTTGAAGAAACCGTAGGCGATGTAGATGCGTTCGAGGAGGAGATCTGTGAGTTCGACGGGCGAGCTGTCACGCTTCGCTCCATTGTGCGACACGAAGAAGTCAGAGCCTTCGTTCTGGTATGGTCTGGTGTGTTCGTGGGTGGGCTCGCCATGTGGCCCTAGCATCGGCCAGTCGCTCCAGAGGTTGGTCCCCTCGACATTCTTCAGGGTCAGGGCTATGTCCACGTTCGGACCTGCGTTGTAGTGCTGCCACACTCCACAGGCTATGCCAAAGAAGCCCCAGATGTATGAAACGAGAAAGGCAGGGTGGAGTACCTTACGGACAGCCTCATCCACATCGGGGTCCAGAAGTCTGGATCCCTGCAGCTCCATGTACCCATTACGGTCTAGCGTGATTCGAGGCAGTACCAATCGTCCCGGCAACTCCCGTACGAGCCCTTCGGGTCTCGGACGGAGCACTTCACCGTACTCGCCCCTGATGGCTTTGATGCCCCACGTGCCTTTGCCGAAGCCGGGTTGCGACCCCGTCTCGGGTTCACGCAGTGTATGTTGCGCCCACTCGTCAGCGGGTTTGATTTCGTCGCCTGCCGGAAGCACCGGCAGAGCTGAAACCGTCAACAGCGGGTCAGCAGCCCCGAGACTTGATTGTTCCTGAGTCATGGCTTGATTACCTCCGTGTTCATGGATCCGCGACATCCTTGTCTGGCGACCCAGCCCTAGCCCTCGGAGCGTCCTCCCGTCCGCGGTGGTAGGCGGTCTCAACGCTCGCGCTACTAGCGTCGCGTGCTACCAGCACCAGATCTTTGTAGATGTAGTACAGCAGCCACTTGCGGGCGGAACGCCGCCAGCCCTCTGTGTCGGCGTATTCCTCGTACTTGTACCGACTGCCTTGTTTCTCTTTGAAAGCTCGCACTTTCAATAGCTGTTCATCTGGCTCGGCCAGCCCGGAATCTGGGACCTTCCTGAAGAACAGCAGGATGCGCGGCCAGCCTGTGCCAGCGTCCTCTCCGCTTTTCGCCCCTTGTTCCTTGGGCGTGTTAAGGTCGCTTCTGGACCGCTCCTCAGCGCGTCGAAACTCCTCATCGAAGCCAGAGCTGAATACCCCAGTGTTTGTTCCCCAGCGCTTCCAGAGCGTTCCAACAAAGATGTCGCACTGCCGCACTTGCTCATTGATGCGTTCCTGGGGACGACCGAAACCTGGTGGAGTGGTTTCCAGCCCTAGGTATCGGACTCCCCACCCGAACAGGGCGCTGGTGATTTCGTCGAGCTCACGTACGAGTTCACGGCAGGCTTCTCGTTCAGCGTTGCAGTCGGAGGGGGCCGAGAAGAACACGTAGGCTGTATTTTCATTCTGTTCCGCATGTCCGAAGTTGGTCGGCGATTCGCTCACAACGATCTCGCCCATTGGTTCCATGTGCCCCTTTTACATCTCAGATGGGGTTGCGAGCAGGCGAGGCAATACGCTTGCGGCGGGGTGCGGCGGAGGCGATGGCGACTGGAGAACGAGACTGAGGAGTGAGGTCAGAGGATGGAGGATTCACGTCAGGACCTGAGGACGGAGTTCCGAGCAGCGACGGAGTCGTCGGGTTTGGCCGTATTTGGCCTTGCATCAGCAGGGATGTTAGGCGCAGAAGGACGTCAGGGGGTGTACCCACAGGCGAGAGGATAGCAGGGGTGTGTGAGGAGTCAAGTCAAAGGCCAAGAGCCAAAAGGCAAGACCGCAGACCGGAGCGGAAGTCGAATGACAGAGAAGAGAGCCGAGTCGAGCGGGCGCGCAGCGCACGGCTTGAACGACGAGTCGCGGCGGAACGGGCGACGTTCCTGGTTGTGGTGACGCACTTGCCCTTGCGGCGTGCATAAGCGAGGGGGCGGCATTGCGCCGCCCCGTTTGGTGTCGGTTGTGACTTACAGGCCGTACTTGGCGATTATTTCTTCCTTGGTCTTCTTGAGGATGTCGTACTTCTTGCCGATCTTGGTGAAGGCGGCAATCGCTTTGTCGATGTGCTCGGTCTCGTGTCCGGCCGAGAGCTGAACGCGGATGCGGGCCAGGCCCTTGCCCACCACCGGGAAGAAGAACCCGATGACGTAGATGCCCTCGGCATACATGTCG
>CAIVTL010000204.1 GCA_903908785.1 Caldifarciminota bacterium
ATTCCCTTGTCACCTTATCACCGCGTCCAAGCATAGCACGAAGGTAACTGCGTTGTGGGGGATATCAACCGACGAGCCCATGGACGCTTACATGCTTGAGTCTACAGATGACGGCGAAACGTGGCAGGGACCTGAGCAGTTCTTGCCGCCGGATGCGTATCAAGGCGATACCGTCAGCAGCTTCCACATCAGCTCATTCGGCGCTACCTTTGACCGTGACGACAACCTGAGCATCGCCGCCGCGGTGATGCCAGTTGTTCACGACACGGGGTACATCACTCCCGCCGAAATCTGGCACTACAATGCCGCGAATAACCCGGCATGGAACCGGATTCACCGGGCAGGGTGCGACCCGGCGAACCTTGCCGGGCGACTCGACTACACGTCACTATACGCGTGCCGACCGAAGATTGGTCAGGACCCGGAGACCGGCAGGCTATGCGTTATCTGGTCTCAGTACGATTCCGCCAACCTGGAAACGGCCACAGGGACCCTGCGGGCCGACGTTTGGTGCAGTACATCACCGGATGGCGGGTACACATGGTCTCCGGCCGTGAATCTGACCGGCCCGGATTCCTGCACGCGGGTGTACTGCGACATTGCGCCAGTTGTGAACGACACGATGCACGTCGCGTACATCTCAGACCGGCAGGCAGGCGAGTTCGTGCAGGGCCAGGGACAGGGAACCTACAATCCGGTCATATATCAGAAGGTGCCGGTGACCGCGGTGGCGGTGAACGAGCCGAAGCCGGCGCGGCGGTTGGCAGAGCGCATGCAGGTCTGGCCGAGTCCGACACGGGACGCCGTGTATCTGCGCGGGGCCAAAGCGGCCGCGCTGCGCGACTGCGCCGGGCGAACCGTCGCAGTGCTGCATCCCGGCCGGAACAGTCTCGGCTGGCTTGCCCCGGGCGTATATTTCGCCGGCGAGCGCGTGACCGGGCAGAGCGAACGGCGAACAACAGCAAAAGTCGTCATCCGGCGCTAGTCCGCACTCTGGACCGCGAGGCAGTCTTCGAGTTGGGACTCAATCTGTGTCTATCTGTGTTCATCTGTGGTTCTATCGAATTTGGCTGCGGCCTGGGCTGCGCCACGTTGATACGAACTTGGCTTGACTAGGGTAGACAGCGGCGCATAATCTAGTCTGCCTTTATATCCGCGTGGCGCGCAATTCAGACCAAAAGGAGGCTCTGTGCGTGTATTTGCGTTGTTGCTGGCGGCGGTAGCGTCGGCGTTCGCCGGCGTCGTTACCGTCAATCTGCAGACCAGCCCATCAAACGTCGTGCTGTCCCCGAAGGACGGCTTCACGGTGGTGAAACTGGCTTCGGACCGGGATGGCGTCGGTGTGCTTTGGACAACCGAGCCGGGCAGCCCGCTGTTGCCGGTCTATTCCGGCAACGTGCTGATTCCGGCCGGGGCGGAACTCACGAGCATCACCGTCACCAAGGTCGAACGGACCGAGCTGGGACAGGGGCTTACGCTCTACCCGGTTCAGCCGCCGCGGCCGAGCAATACGGACGTAGCATTCGTGGGTCCGAACCAGTCGGTCTATTCGAGCGGGGCAGTGTACCCGGCATCGCCGCTGACCCAGGTTCCGGCCGGTTCCAAGGCCGGGTTTCGGATTGCCGGGTTCCTGTTCTGCCCGTTCGAGTATCGTGCGGCATCCGGCAGCCTGACCCTGCTGTCGCGCGTCGAGCTTGAGGTGAGCTATCGCGAGAACGCGGTGGCCGCGCCGGTGCTGACATTCAGTCAGCGCGAGCAGGCGCAGCGCGGGGTCGAGGCGATTGTGGTCAACCCGCGTGACGTAGCCACGATGGCGCCGCCCGCGGCCGAGAAGGACGCGGCCGAGATAGACGCCATCATCGTGACTTCGACCGCGATGAAGCCGACGTTCGAGACGCTGCGTTCTTACTACATGCGCAAGGGTTTCTTCACGGTCATCATGCCAACCGAGTCGATTTACGCGCACTACACCGGTTACGACAACGCCGAGAAGGTGCGCAACATGCTGAAGGAGAAGTTCGCGCAGAACGGGCTGAAGTACGTGGTGCTCGGCGGCGACGTGGAAGTCTGCCCGTTCCGGAACGGCTACCGTGAGTACTCGCCCTACGACGTGCCGGCCGACTGGTATTTCGCGGACCTGGACGGCACGTGGGACGACGACGCCGACCATCAGTACGGCGAGATGACCGGGGACACGCCCGACCTGTTCGGCGACATCATCGTCAGCCGAATCCCGGTGGACGACGCGACGCAGTTCGCCCATTTCTTCGCCAAGGACACGACCTACGAGCTCGCGCCGGACACCGCCTACCTGAACAACGTGCTGCTGCCGTTCGAGGACCTCTGGTCGAACATCGACTACTACGGCCGGATTGTGAACAAGAACATCGCGCTGGCCTTGTCCGCGATGTCAACATGGGAAGTGGATTCGATGCTGAGCATGCCGCCTGCTACCTGCGTGGCGAGCATCAATGCCGGCCGGCAGCTCTGGCATTTTGCCGGGCACGGCGCGACGACGCAGTTCGGCTATACCTTCTACACCTCAGATATCGCCTCGCTCACCAATGCCGCCAAGCCGGTAATCGTCAACTCGATGGCCTGTGACTGCGGCGCCTTCGATGAGGGCGAGTGCCTGGGCGAGCTGCTCGTGACCGACGTCAACGGCGCGGTCTCGACCGCGACCAACGCCCGCTTTGGCTGGGGCGCGCCGCCGGAGATGGGCCCGAGCGAGGCGCTCTGCATGGAGTTCTACAACAACTACATCAAGGGCTTCAACCAGGGCGAGGCGTACAACCTGGCCAAGGACTTCTGGCGCAACGCTTCCTTCACCCAGCTCACCTACCGCTGGTCGGTGTACGACTGGACGTTCCAGGGCGACCCGACGATGCGGATGTGGCGAACCGTGCCGCGTGACATCGCGGTCGACTTCTCCGATACCATCGCGGCGGCTCCTCAGACGCTCACCGCCGAAGTGAGCTACGCCGGGGGTGGGGATGCGGCCGGGGCCCGGGTGGCCATACTCCATTCCGGCGCGCTTGTCGCCCGGGGCGTGACAAATTCCTCCGGGGTCGCGGCGCTCGCGATTTCCGGCATCCAGGAAGGCTGGACCCTGGACCTCGTGGCCATCGCTCAGGACGGCAGGCGGTTCACCAAGCCCGTCGCGGTGAGCGCCGGCTGGACGAACGCGCTCGTCGTAGTCAGCCACAGCGAGGTCGACGACCCGAACGGCCGGCTCGACCCGGGCGAGACATCAGACCTGTACCTCGTCGTCGAGAACCGCGGTAATGCCACGGCCACGGCCGCATCCGGGACGCTCATCTCCGAGTCGCCGTATGTGACCATTGTCAACGGCGGGACATCCTACGGTGATATCGCGGCAGGGGATACGGCAAAGGGCAACGCCTACCAGGTCCAAGTGAGCTACAACTGCCCGCAAGGCTATCGGGCCGAGTTGTACCTCATCACCACCAGCAGCGACGGCGTGTGGCGTTCGGACCTGAAACTGCCGGTCGGCCTGGAGCACGCGCGCTCGGGCGTGACCGCAACGCACGACACCGCGGACTTCGTCCTTTCCGTGACATCGAACGGCGGCATCGGCACCACCCAGTGGCGCGGCGAGGGCCTCGGGTTCATCTATCCCAAGGTCAGGCAATGGTCGGCCTCGGCCATGATGCACGGCTCGTTCATGCTCGGGCTGGATACGACCTGGGTGGCGGACAACTTCTACGGCGTGCCCTGGCGGCAGACGCCGCTCGATTTCGCCACGGTCGAATCACTGCGAATCGTCTACCCGCCGCAGCTCGGCGCGCAGGAGTATGCCTGCGTATTCGACGACTCGCGCCATCCCCAGCCCAAGGGGTTCCGCATTACCCAGCGGAGCTTCGTGAGCGCGAACCTCGCGCATAAAGACTTTGCGGTCCTCGAGTACCGCATCCACAATACCGACGTTGCCCCGGTCTCCGGCCTGTGGGTCGGCGCGGTCTGCGACTTCCGGACCATGGGCTGGAATCTGAACGACGGCACCGACTACGCCGGCACCGACTCGGCCCGCGTGCTCGCCTACGTCAAGTCGGCGAGCTCGGGCGAAACCCTCGTCCTGGGCGTCCGGCCGATTTACCCGCCGGCGATGAACGGCTGGGCCAACTGCATCAACCAGGCGACCTACATCAACGATGGGTTCACCAAGTCCGAGAAGTTCCGCTTCATGAACGGCACGCTCCGTTCGACCAACGGGACGACCGCGGCCGACTGGGAAGCGATGAGTGCGGTCGGCCCGTTCACGATTGCCGCGGGCGACAGCCAGACCGTGGCGTTCGTCCTCTGCGGCGGCCGGACCGTCGCGACAATGACCGCGAGCTCGGACACGGCGAACGAGTGGTATGACCCGCCGACCGCGGTGACCGAGGCCGCGCAGCCGCTCGCAGTGCGCGGATTCGACCTCGCACCGAGCGTGTCGAACGGCGTGCTGAACATCCGGTACAGCCTGTCGCGGGTTGCGCCGGTGAGCCTCACGTTCTACGACGCGGCCGGCAGGACCGTGGACGCCGTGACAATGAGCCCGAAGGGGCTCTCCGGCTCAATGAGCTGGAAGCCGGCCGGGGTCGAGCGCGGTATATACTTCCTCAAGTTTGGCGACCAGACCCAGAAAGCGGTAATGGTCAAGTAGGCGCAGGCACTCTGCACTGGCGGCCCCGGTTCGTCCGGGGCCGCCTTTCGTTCGGACTAACCGCAGAGTACGCAGATGGCTCGGATAGGAGCCGGAGAGTGAACCGCCAAGAACGCCAAGGCCGGAGCGGGCGGAGATGAGCCACGAAAGCACGAAACGGAGCGGAGAGGACATCCACAGATTTCACAGATTGTACAGATGGCTCGGATGGGAGCCGGAGAGTGAACGGCCAAGGTCGTCAAGAACGCCAAGGCCGGAGCGGACGGAGATGAGCCACGAAAACGAAAGCACGAAACGGAGCGGAGAGGGTATCCGCAGACTTCACGGATTACGCAGATTACCCGAGGACGGGGACATGACCCTCAGTCTACGCACGGGACCGCTGGCCTGCTTTCTCCTACCCCGCGAGGGAAGTACTAAGGACAAAGTCCAAGGGACAAAGCAAGAAGGAAGTACGAAGGCCGGGCAACTCGGTCTTCCCACTGTTGCTTTGTCCTTTGTCCTTGCCACTTCGTCCTTTCGCGGTGGTTGACGCTGGCGGCCCCGGCTCTATACTGAGGAACGGATATCAGAAGAACCGCCGTCGTCATCGTGGGCATGCTGCTGCTGGCTGGCTGCGCGCCAGCGCCGCCGAAGACCGCGGGCCGACTGCGAGTCGTGACGTCAATCGGCGTACTGGCCGACTGGGCACGGCAGGTTGGGGGAGACCGGGTTGAGGTTACGAGTCTCCTTACGGGCAACGAGAGCCCGCATACCTACGAAATCAGGCCCGCGGACGTGAAGACGATTGCTGATGCCCGTATCCTGTTCCGGGTCGGGCTCGGCATGGAAGATTGGCTGGACCCGGCGATTGAGAACTCCGGCAACAAGAGACTGGTCATCGTTGACGCGGCCGCAGGCATCAATGATGTTATCGTGGACGCAGACCACCGGCCGAAGTCAGAAGTCAGAGATCAGAAGTCAGAGCGCAGAAAGACGGAGCCGGACCCACGGGCGAATTCAGAAGCCAGAAGCGAGAAGCTGGAAGTCAGAACTTCCGAATCCGAATCCCCAGCCCCTAATCCCCAGCCCCTAGCCCCTGCCTCGGGCAATCCCCACATCTGGCTCGACCCGGAGTTGGCCAAGGTCGGCATCGAGAACCTGGTCAGGGAATTGGTGAAACTCGACCCGAAGGGGGAAAGCCTGTACCGGCAGCACGAGGCAGACTATTTCGTGCGATTGGACAGCCTGTCACAGGCTATCAAGGCGCAGGTCGCAGCGCTTGCGGACCGGCGTTTCATCTCGTTCCACGATGCGTGGCCGTACTTCTGCCGCCGGTTCGGACTTGAGGTCGTGGCAACCGTGGAGCCGGTTCCGGGGCAGGAGCCGTCCGCGAAGCAGCTTGCCCGAATGGTTGACCTGATTCGGCGCGAACACATCAGAGTTGTGACTACTGAGCCGCAACTGCCGTCGGCCCTGCCCGACATGCTGGCGAGAGAAACCGGCGTGAAGGTCGTGAGCCTGAACCCGCTTGAATCCGAAGGCGGATACATCGCCACGCTGGGACGGGCCGCTCAGGCACTGGCGGATGCGCTCCAAACGCCCGTTCAGCCGTGAACCATTTCATGCTGAGCCTGCGACGCAGGGCCGCACAGGCATCGCGGCATCGAATACGGCTTACCAGCATAGCTCTGCTTGCGGCTGTTGCTGTCTCCCTGACATGCCACAAGCCCACGCCGGAGCTGCACCCGCTCCAGCCCGGGCAGGGATCGAATGTCGAGCTTCCCATAAGATTCGTGTGGTCCTCAGTCGCCGGCGCAGACAGTTACGTCTTGCAGGCCGATACGAATGACGCCTTCGTGCAGCCGTTGATTGACACCATCTGGGCAGACACTGAGATTGCTGTGCTTCGCGGGATGCCGCCGGGCCGCTGGTACTGGCGCGTTGCCGCGTGCAACCCCGGCAGCGAGTCGACGCAGTTCACACCAGCCATCAGCTTCAAGGTTACCGGTTGGAGCTACCCGAAGAGACTGGTCGCAACGGTGGCGGTTTCCAGCCACCCGAGCGCGCTGGCCGTGACCCCAGACGGGCAGGAGGTCTGGGTCGGCTGCCTGGACACGGCCGACCGCAGTCTTTACGTGGTTTCGACCGCGCAACTCGCAGTTACGCATCGAGTGACATCGCAAGGCTTCAACCATGCCAAGCTGGTCTTCGATGCGAGCGGGAGTCACGCCTACTGCTGCGTGACGGTTGTCCCTGACGAGTACATGATGGTGGAGGAGTTTGGCACGTCGGTATACGAGCAGACGAACAGCTACTGCGTTTCCTGCGGAGGCGGATGTCACACGTGGCCTGGCGGCTACGGCATCTGTGCTTCCTATGGAGGAGATTTCGTGCTGGCTGTGGATGGAGGCGAGGGCATAGTGTGTATGTTTGCGACCGGTAGCGGG